>CAZRGJ010000135.1:0-7203 GCA_964599445.1 uncultured Planctomycetaceae bacterium
AAAGTTTACGAAACGACTGAAAATGGGGGTCACTTTTCGGCATGGGAAAACCTCCGTAGGTCAAATGTCGCACTTCCAAAATGGATCCTGAAAAGAGAGTTTCCGGGACAAAAACGTTTCTGAGGCAAAGAAACGCCTTGAAAACAGGGAAACAGTCCCTCCGCGAGCCATGAAAGGGCAGGCAATCAAACCGTGTGCCGCGGGTCGAAACAGCTAGTTTGATATTAAATAACTAATGATATTTTATACTAAATCGTATTTTTGTCAAGGGTGAATGAAGAAAATTTTAAAATATTGCAATATTTTGTGAATTTGGGGACTGTAGTGTATGGACTTTGCTCTGATTGCCCGCACGCAGCTCACGGCCTCTCCCCTTTCAAATGGGGACCATGAAGGCAGTGAAAGGAGTTCGCGGTGTTTTTATGGACTCAAGGTTTCCGGAAAGTCCACGCAGCCGTCCCGTCAGACCTTTAGTCTGCCGCCTCTCCTAAAGAATGGATTTTAGGAGGGGACGTCTGCGCCAGTGACTAATGGGAACGGGTTCGTGCTTTGCGCGGAAAGACTACGTCCAATCAAATTCCAATGCAAAATCTTGTGAAAATTGAAAATGTATTATTTGTTGACTTTAATTCTTTTTAGAGATAAACAATTAAATTTAATCTTTTAGAAGGTTTTAAATTTGGGGATTCTGGAAAAAAGATGAAAATTTCCTGCTCCCCCTCTTGACAGAAAACGGAAATGTGCTATACTTCTATGCGTTCTGAGGGTGAAACGGAACTGTTCAAGAGATGTTTCTCTTCAAAATGTTGGCAGTGTGGCTCAACCGGTCTAGAGTGTCGGATTCATAATCCGAAGGTTGTGGGTTCAAGTCCCACCGCTGCTATCTTCAAGGTCCGTTTTCAAGCGGACCTTTTTTTTTGGTCTCAGCATTTTTTCAGTTTCCGATTTTTACGGCTTCGGTTGTTTTGCACAGACTGTAGAAGACGGCCGGATGCCGGGTCGGTATAGAAATGGGATCCGGAGTAAAAAATGAGCCTTCTTTCCATTCAGAATATTGAGCAGGATCTTCCGGAGATCACGCGGCGTCTCACCGAGACGTGTGCGGATCTGAAAGAGATCCAGCATCTTGGTCCATGCCCGATGCCGACGCATTGTGTGGTCGTGGAGATACTGGACGATCTTTTTGAGGTCCTTTACCCCGGTTTCGGCAGGCGCAACAATCTGCATCTTGGAAACATCACGTATTTCATGGGGGAAATTCTGGACCGCGTGTTTGAAAAACTGGCCGTCCAGATCACGCTTTCCCTCTGCCATACGACGGAATGCCAGCCGCAGGACTGTTCAGGAAAATGCGATCTGGGTTCCCGAAGTGAAGTCGTCCGCAGCGGTCAGGAGAAAGCACTTGCGTTTCTGGAGAGATTGCCGAACCTTCGGGCGATCCTGAAGACGGACGTTCAGGCAGCATACGCAGGCGACCCGGCGTGCCGTTCGTATGCGGAAGCGATCTTCTGTTACCCGGGACTGAAGGCCGTCACGGTCTTTCGTATCGCGCATGAACTCCATTTGCTCGGCGTGCCGCTCATTCCGCGCATGATGACCGAGTGGGCGCACAGCCTCACGGGGATCGATATTCACCCCGGCGCGTCGATCGGCCCCTATTTTTTCATCGACCACGGAACGGGCGTCGTCATCGGCGAGACGTGCGAGATCGGAGAGTGGGTCAAACTCTACCAGGGCGTAACGCTCGGGGCATTGAGTTTTCCGACCGACGAAACGGGGCAGCTCGTTCGCGGACAGAAACGTCATCCGACGATCCGGGATCATGTCGTCATTTACGCCAACGCAACTGTTCTTGGCGGAGAGACCGTCGTCGGCGAAAATGCCGTCATTGGGTCGAGTGTCTGGGTCACGCAGTCGATCGCGGCAAATACGACAGTCCTGATGGAAAAAACGAGCCTGCGGATGCGCGAGCAGCGGGTTTTCTGAAAAGCTGGATGAAAAGGGAATTCGAAAGAGGAACAAAGCCCCAAAAAACTTTCACGGAGCCATTCGAGATGGATAATGTGCAGAATCTTTCATCCGATACGCGGGAAAAACTTCCCTCCCCCTGTACTAGGACTGAGAATCCTAATGCCTCCCCAGCGAAATGGGAAGAACTGGCGGAACGCCTTCTCGCAGTTATGGCGGAACTGGGACCGTGCGCGGTCGCGTTTTCCGGAGGAGTGGACAGCTGCGTGCTTGCGCGTGCTGCGGTGGAGTCTGCCCGAAAAAACGGCTGGAAAACGTTCGCGGTGACGGCGGAGAGTCCCTCGATGCCTCGTGCGGACCTGGATGCGATCCGGAAAATCGCGCAGGAGATCGGGATCCCGCACGAGTTCGTCCGAACGGAAGAGCTTCAGCTCGCCGAGTATCGTGCAAATGGAACGGATCGGTGCTTCCACTGCAAACGGCACATTCTGTCCCGATTGAAGGAAACGGCCCAAAATGCTGGATTTGCGCAGCTCGCGGAAGGCTCGAACGCGGACGATCTGCACGATTTTCGTCCCGGTTTCCGTGCCGTTCAGGAACATGGTGTGCGCAGTCCGCTGTGCGCTGCCGGCCTGACCAAGAAAAACGTCCGTGAGCTGGCGCATTTCTGGAACCTTTCTACGGCAGAGAAACCCTCGACACCGTGTCTGGCGACCCGGATCGCGTATGGATTGGAAATCTCGCAGGAACGGCTCGCGCAGATCGAATTCGCAGAAAATTGGCTCGCAGAAAAAGGGGTCTCGCCGTTGCGGGTGCGTCTGCACGAAAACGGCCTTGCCCGGATCGAAACGACGCCCGAGTGGTTCCCGTTCCTGACCCGTCCGGAACTCCGCGAAGAAATGCTCGCCGAGTTCCGAAAAGCCGGCTTCACGTGGGTGAGCCTCGATCTGGCCGGTTTCCAGAGCGGCTCGCTCCTTCAGGCGGTCACGCATTAACGAACTTGAGGTTTTCGGAGAGACTGTCTGCCCGCTGAAGCTGGCGGAACGGATTCGCGTCGTTTTTTTGTGGACTTGGGATTTCCGGCAGGCCCGCCCAGTCGTCCCGTCCCGCTTCGCGAGCCGCCTGTCCTGGAAGGATGGACTTTAGGGATGGCGTGTCGGTGCCAGTGACCAACGGGAACGGGGCGTGCCTTTGAACGGATGCACAGATCGCCCGCTGCGGCTCGCGTCCTCCAGAAAGAAGGGATGACTTGACCTTGGCGGATCTCCCATTAAGGCCGGTTGAAAATCAGAACCGGACCTTCACGTAAACCGGGCAGTGGTCGGATTCCGACGGAGCGTGAAGGACTTTCGCATCCAGCACTTCGACTCGGTTTCCTTTCGGGACCAGAATGTAGTCGATCTGGATCCGCGGCTCATTTGCGGGGAAGGTGAATGCATCGGGACTGAGGCGTTCCCAGCTTTTGAAGAACGTCTGCATGACGTTTGAGTCGGGCATGGCGTTGAAATCGCCGCAAAGAAAGACCGGCTTGGTGAATTTTTTGGCTTCTTCTTCAATGATCGACGCAGATTCCATCCGGTCAGCTTCCGTCAGGGAGAGGTGCGTGTTGAAGAAGACGAACGTTTCAAATTCGGAGACCTGAAGCACACGGCGTTCTTCTTTTCCAGGAAGCGGGACGCGGTAGGTGCGGAGCGGTTCCGTTTTTGCGAGCGTCGCGACGCCGTATTTTCCGCCCTGAAAATCGATCGCTGGCGCGAAAAACGCCTTCATGCCGACAGCTTTACCGAGTTCCTGCGGAATGTCGCGTTTTCCGCAGCGGACGGAATTCTGATCCAACTCCTGGATCCCCGCAATGTCGGGAGCCAAATCGCGAATGACTCCGGCAGGCCGTTCCAGATCGACGTCCGGAGCTTTCAGACCGCGGCCATTGCGGACATTGTAAGAGAGGATCAAAAGTTCTTCCGCCATGGCGAAAGAGGTACAGAACATGAGGATCAGTGCCCAAAACGCAGAGCGAAACAGAATTTGACGCATTTTTTATCCTTTCATTCATTGGAGGCAGGAAAAATCAGATCTTTGCCGATGACCGGAGCAGGCAAACACCTGAACGGTCGGCAGGATCCCTTAAATTTCTTCCATTTTACTCGGTTTGAATGAAATTTCAAGCGGTCTCGCCGCGATATTGGCTCATTTGGGCTTAAATTTTCCGAAAAATTTCCAAAAAATCCAGGTTTGGAAGTTTTGCTTCCAACCATTTCCCCGATCCGCATTCCGGGTCAGAAAGAAGGCATTTCATGGTGGACCGTTCCGGACCGCGTGTTCAGAAAATGTTTGGACAGATCGCGAAACACTACGAGTTCCTGAATCATTTCCTCTCCGGAGGGATCGATATTCTGTGGCGTCGGGCTGTTGTGCGTCGGGTGAAGCCGAACTCGGATTCCTGTGCGCGTATTCTTGATGTCTGTACGGGGACGGGAGATCTGGCGCTTGCGTTTTGGAAACGCTGGCGAGTTCCGGTCCTTGCGTCGGATTTTACTCCGGAAATGCTTGAGATCGGGCGGAAGAAACTCGAAAAAGCCGGAATATCGCCGGATCAGATCGAGCTTGCGGAGGCGGATGCGTCTGCACTGCCGTTTCCGGAGAAGTCGTTTCAGATCGTGAGTGTCGCTTTTGGTTTGCGGAATATCGAAAGTACGGAGAAAGGACTCTCCGAAATGGTGCGTGTCTGCGAGCCGGGCGGTCAGGTCGCGGTCCTGGAATTTTCGACGCCAACTTTCCCTCCGTTTCGGTGGGTCTACCATTTCTATTTTCGGTACATTCTTCCCCGGATCGGCCAAATGACGGCCAAAAATCAGTTTGACGCGTACCATTACCTTCCGGAGAGCGTTGGAGAATTTCCGTGCGGGCAGGTCCTGGCCAACATGATGGAGGATGCCGGCCTTTCCGAGGTGCGCTTTTTCCCCATGACGTTTGGGATCGCGACGCTTTACGTGGGGACCCGGCCTTCCGAATGAAGCTGGATCTGTGTATCGAATGCGATGCGGGATGCGGCGCAGATTCAATGAGGCGGTCCGAGGCAGTTTCAGAATTGGTCCAGAGCAGGAATTTTGGTCAAATTTTTTGAGGACCTCCTTTTCAAATTTCCGTCGTATGGTATGATGGACAGTATGCGGCGGCCGATTGGGATTTCGGGCGGTCGGCAGTTGGAGTGGAGCTCTGAAACTGCACGGTGCCGGCCGGGCGGAAGCATAGGTCTGCCAGAAATTTTGGTAGAGAAGATCAAACCGGAAGCGGTTTTCCATAAAATGAGATTTCAAGAGTGCATTTCCCAAATTCGGGCCTGGTTTCTGTCTGTCTGGAACGGGCCTCTGGTTTCATTTTTGCGCCAGCCCTGTTCTCTTCGCTGGTGGAGGGCCAGGTCTTGGAGGTTCCGGGTCCAGTGTCTGGTCGGACTGGTGTCGGCGATCCTGCTGGTTTTTTCCGGTCTGGTATGGTGGAACTGCGAGGCAGAATACGCCAGACTGTCCAGTAAATTCATGCGTCTCCAGCTTTTTGGACCGCAGGAGATCCTTTTTCATTCCGAGACGGAGACTGAAATGGGGGCAGAATCAGAGGCGAAACCGGAATCTAAAACGGAAGCCAGGCCGGAGAATGCCCCTGGAAAGTCTTTCGGCGAAAATGGGAATTTCTGCCGATTTCATATTGAAACGCGCCAGCCTTACGGGAAGGCTCTGCCGAATGTCCGTCTGGAAGTGATTCTTCAGAGGCCGAACGGATCGCCGTTTTGGATCTATTCGGATCAGACAGGGGCGGACGGAACATTTCAGCTTCCGTTCCCGCAAATGCAGCTCCCGGAACGGATGGAGCTGCGGATCTCTGCGGCGGATGGAGAAAAAAAGACGGAATTCAAAGCCATGCTTCGGGCACGGAAATTGGGAGTTTCCGAACGTTTCGGTTTGTGGGACTCGCGGAAAGTACTTTCTGATTTTCAGCCGGAGTTTCATGATGAGACCCTGACGTCGGTCCGTTTGCGGGATGAGCCTCCGAAGCCGGAGTCTTCCGGAAGACCGGCCGCTTCGATGGGCGTGGAAGAAAGAGTTTTGCGAGGGGAGCTTCTCGCCGTCACGGTTTCTTCTGGGCAGGAAAGATTCCATCCTGTTTTTCTTGGAGTCTGGCAGGGGGATGTTCTGTTGGCCTGTCGGCCAGTCGCGGCTGGAAAACGTGCTCGAAAGGTGACGCTTGAACTTCCGGAAAATGTTTTCGGTCCCCTTACGGTCCTGCTCGCGGACTATGAGGTCTCGCCGCCGCAGGTGATTCAGAAGGAATTGGTTTGGCGTCCTGCTCCCGCTGAGGCGGAGATCCAGATCCAGCGGCTTGGGAAACTCCATGAATTTGCGGAGAGAATGCACACACCGGAGTTCCGGGAGCATGAGCAGGCTCTGACGTATCTTCCGATCGATCTGAAAAATCCTGAAGAGCCGGAATCTGCTGCGGAACTCCTTCAGGCCGGAAATTTGCGGGTGGAGGATCCGGAGCATTTCTTTGATCTTTTGGATGCCGCCGACCGTCTGCTCGCCAGTTCGCTGACGGAAGATATTTCCGAAGAAGATACGTTTTCCGCATCGGAGCTTGAGAAATTTCATACCGTACTGAATTTTCTGGATCCGCTGGCATTTTCCTTCTCTGGGACTGATGAGCCGGGCCGCGAAGAGACCGGAGCGGTTCAGCGTACGTTCCGCAGTCTAATGGAGGACGCACTCGCCCTTCAGTCCGGAATCCTGGAGAAGGCCCGTAGGGAGAGCACAGCTGGAACGGCAGGGAAGGACGCCTTCCTGAAACATCTTCCGGTCGTTTTTGACAGTTTGCCGGAATTGGAGAAAAACTACCGCGAAGAGACCGAGAGATTCCGAAACGTCACGCTGGTGCGGGTGAAGGCGAGGGCGTTTCTGCTCCTTGTTTCCGCCGTTGGTCTGCTTGTTTTGGGACTCGTGTCGGCATTTCTCGGTTTTTTGCCAGACTGGTGGATCCGGAGTCTTGCGTTGGCTTCCGTATTTGCTGCCGGTACGCTCTCCATGTCGATCCAGGGACGTTCCGATGTGGAACGGTTTCCTGAAAATGTTCAGTACTCCAGGTTCACCGGGATCCTTGAGGAATTTCAGGGCGAGACGGAGTCGGTTCCGAGTCAGGTTCCGGGCGCAGAGCCGTCTGCCGGAGCGGCACATTAAAATGTATCCT
>CAZRGJ010000136.1:0-443 GCA_964599445.1 uncultured Planctomycetaceae bacterium
GAGAACTAAAGATCGGGCGTCTGGTGCTCGAAGAGATCGATTCCACCTCACCGACCTGCTCGATGACGAACGCCTCAATCTGCTGCACGACCTACGCGGGCCCGATGCAGTTTTCCATGACCTACGATGCACGGTTCATGCCGCAAGAGACTGCGGAAGAATATTTCGACACGATCCTCGCTGCCATGCGGAAAATCACCGCATAGCCGAAGATCAAAAAAACCGGTCTCTTCCGGCAAGTGCGTACCGCCCCGCTCCGTCAGGAGTCCGCATCAATCCAGCCCATAGACTCCCGGCGGTACGATGTCCAGCGATCTGGCCACTCTTCCCTTCTTGCCGAAACGGGGTTCCAGTGTGAAATGCAGGGAGAAATTGTCCGAGGGATCGTCGTAGTTCACGCCAGTCGTAAAGAGGAACGATTCCCCAATGCGTGTCAGACTGAC
>CAZRGJ010000136.1:453-7168 GCA_964599445.1 uncultured Planctomycetaceae bacterium
TGTTTCCTTTTCCGGAAACATCGAAGGAACTCATGGACGCCGCAGCCCATTTCTCAGACATCCGGTAATTGAATCCGATACGCATGACGACATTCTCAACACTGCCGGTCAGGTAATGGAGACTCGTGAAAAGCGTCCCTTTTTCCGGCCTTCCAAGCACAGCTCCCACGTCGACCATGCAGAGTCCGTCACTGAAAAAGTCAAACATTCCGGATGAATAAACCGTCAGACGGTCTCCCGGATGCCAACGCAGATCGTAGTCCAAAAGCCCGATCGTCGAGCCGAAATTGTCGCGGTCTGCATTGGGATACAGATTGAAGTTCGTGTCGAAAGTCACCCAGTCCACGATCCGTTCCTGACCGGTCATTCCGCGCTTGGTCTGCCAGCGATGGTGCATTCCGAAACGGATCAGTGCCAGATCGTCCGCCAATTCTGTATTCGAAGTTACCCAACCGCCAAGGTTGCTTCGAACAGCATAGCTGCGCAGTTGGTATTTTTTCGGGATCGGAAGGCCATTGAAAAGGGTCGAGCTCATGTGATGCGCAAAATCAAGGAGTGCGCGGTCACTCGGCAGATCGTAAAGCGGCAGTTCTTCCACCCCCACATTGGATCCCGCAACGAGAGCCTCCACGTCAAAGTCCACTTTGTGCATCACGCCGTTTACGTTAAACAGCCGGCTGTGGAAATCATAGTACTGCCACATCGGAAGATTTGCACGCACCCCAGCCTGCCCGTAAAGCCGTCCTGTATCCTCTCCGTAAATATCTTCCCCCCAATAGGCCGCCTCTCCCAGCACGAACGGCACGACTTTGACGGCTCCGAGCTGGAATGGATAGCTGATCTCATGACGGGTCGATGCACGGACGCCCTTTCGTTCGGTCTCCCAGTCAAGAAGATGCCAGAGTGCCCGATCTGCAGGATCTTCCGGTGCCGTGTCGGGGAAAAGGTGCACATAGCCGACCTGGGAATAGGAATTCCACGTCAGCAGATCCCCAAACAGAGGCTGACCAAGCCAGTAAAATTCCAGCTGCGGAAGCCGCTGTGTCTGGGTATGGAAATCGTTTGTCCGCACATCCGCCCAAAGGGAAAGACTGCGGTTTTCGATCGTCTTGCTGATCTTAAGCTGATTTGCCCGGTCGGAATCCTCGTACCAGCTGTGCTGGAAATACTCTTCCTGGAAATTCCGGTCGCTGAGGACGCCCAACTGGAACTTCAGATCCCAATCGTTCCCAAACGTATTCTGATGCCGGCCGTAAAGCTGGTAGCGGAACTTCTTCTCCGGTTCCAGATGCCGACGTCCTTCACCAAGATTGTCCTCACCCGTATCGTAAATGCCCCAAAAATCAAACTCGCCTTTTCCTTTTCCGGCAAACAGCCCAAGCGGGATCTCATAGCCGTCTCCAGTCCGGTCATACTTAAACTCCGTACCGAAACCGGGACCGCGTTTGGTGTACCAAAGCAGATCCAGATCCCAGTTCGTCCCGCTCCAGGGTTCCTCCATCCCAAGCAGCCGATACATATCGAAACCGACGATCGCCTGCACGCCGAAAATCGAACCGCTGCGCACCGAGAACCGATTGACGATCTGAGACGGAGAATCCATTGGAAGGACAAATTTCGGCAGATAAAAGACCGGGACCTGCCCAACTTTCACCTGAGCACGCCGACCGATCAGCTTGCGCTGAGAATCCGTCAGGGTTTTGCCCGTTTCCGGATCATACATCACCTCATCCGTAAACGGATTCCTGCGCGGAATGTCCCGAGAACGAAACAAAAGGCTCCCCATATGGAAACGATAGAGCGGTTCTCCGATCCGGCTGGTCGTCACGAAGGCATCGTTCGCCAGCATCGTCCCCTCTTCCGGCATACGGATCTCATCTGCCCCTAAACGAAGAAAACCTTCCCCATTCGGGAACGACGCAAAGACTTCCGCTTCGCGAATGTAGCCACGGCGCCGATAGACGTCAAAGTACATCTGGTCCGCGTAAACTTTTTGATCTCCCTGCCGGAAAACGATGTCTCCTTCCAGATAAAGTTCCGGCTGGCATTTTTCCAGATCCAGGGAACGCAGTTCCTTCAGCTCTTTCAGATCCTTGCGGGACCAGATGACCATACGTTCCGCAGAGATCTCGATAATGCCGAGCGGCATCTCACTAAGTTTCCGGAGATCTGCCGAAGCATCCTTCTTTTCAGCCGCTTTTTTCAGCTCTTCACTCACTCCGTCGATCAAAATCGTGACCCCATTTTTGCAAATGGCGTAATTCAGCTCCCCCCACTGTCCAAGGGTAAAATCCTGCCCGCCGTCACCGCGGGAGAAAAAGCTTATTTTACGGGATCCCGGCATGATCGCGTTGGGATCAAAAGACGAAACATTTCCGCGAAAGATCCGGCCTTCCGTAGAAAGAAGACGCGGAAGTTTGGTTTCGTCCTCGATCATATGGTACGGAAGATTCGGAACTTCCAATTCGCCTTCCGTTTTCTGGATAGGCAGTTCCGGAGAAGATTCCAGCACCGAGCGGCTGGAAACTGCCGGAGCAGATCCCTCGACATATCCGGTACCGGAAGCCGTATTTCCAGAAACCCCGACTCCATACTGCGTCAGAAGCAGACGGGCAGGACGAAACATTTCCCGAAACGCACGGGCATAAAGCCCCTCGGTATCCGAAAGTGCCGCAGCGGACGCAGGCTGTGCGTTCTCCAAAGTTCCTGCATAGGGCCGGTTTTCTGCCAAAGTCGGGTTTTCTGCCGAAGTCGGGAATGCCGCGCTGATCTGAATTTCGGTCTGGGTACTCAGACGTCCTGCCCAGGATTCCGCCTCAACTTTTGAAGACGTTTTGGAAGTCACGAACGCATTCTTTACCGAGCCTTCCAGGTAAAGCAGGACCTGATGGACCAGCCGCTGCTGATCATCTGCCTGAAGCGGGCTGACCCAAAGGACCATCCGTTCAGAACGAAAAGAGTCCATTCCCTGGATCAGCTCGCATTCTCCTTCCAGAATGTAGACCGTGTACTGTCCCTCTTTGCGTACCGTACAGGCAGCTGCCGAAACAGAGACCTGCCCCAGTTCATTTTCCCGAGGATACGAGATCCCCAAATTGTCCGTCAACGTCGGCACGAACCGGAATTCCTGTTCCGAAAAATGGTTTGGGAGTCCCTCTAAAGCATTCGTTCCGTAGGGTTCCGGGAAACCTGAACATTCGGAAGAGCCTCCGGCCCCTGAAAATTCAGCCGATTTCAGTCCCAAAAGATCTTCCGAAACGGCAGTTCCTGCCTCAGGAGAGAGATCCTGGTATGCCGATTCGGAGAAGGATCCAGAAAAATCGTCCGAAAAACGGAAAGACGCCGGCTCGGAAACCTTCTGCCAGGAAAGTTCCTCTGACGAAATTCCGGTTTCTGACGTCAGGACCAGCACCCAAAAAAGACAAAACAGAGTATATATCGTCCCCGTACAGTGCCGAAAAACGGTCTGCTTCATGGAAAAAACACAAAATGGGACGCATTTAAACTTAATCATAATTAGATGAAGTATAGAAAGAATAGTGAAAAAGCGCAATAGAAAAAAGGCTTTTTCAGACGTTTCTTCACCGGATTTTCAAGAAAATTTCCACTTTTTTGTTCTTTTCCGAAAAAAAAGCTCAAGTTTTCCAAATCAAATTGAAATTTTCTCAAAAAAAGAAGCAAAAAGAAAAGTGCACCAATTTCAAAATCGAATTTTCGGTAAAGAAGATCCAGAGGAAAAAAGTTCATGGAGATCCTGTCTCCAGAATACCGCCAGCTATTCTCAAAATGGAAAATGCCGCAGAGGAACCTCGTTTCCGTACACACCGACATTTTTCTGCCAGACGAAACAAAAACGGCCGCTCTTCCGCCTTCCTGACGAAAAATGCAGACCGCCAACGACTATTTTCTCAAAAAACTTACCGAGAGGACCAAAACTCAGCGGTACGTTCATTTTTCAGGTCAAATTGAAATTTTAGCGTCAGCCTCGCAGCTCATCCGGCATTCCCAGACTATCGGCCGGCCTGCTGTTCCGCAAAACGGCGGGACCAGATCTCATACTGC
Source organism: uncultured Planctomycetaceae bacterium (assembly GCA_964599445.1). Taxonomy (GTDB): domain Bacteria; phylum Planctomycetota; class Planctomycetia; order Pirellulales; family Thermoguttaceae; genus RGIG3701. The sequence goes on from CAZRGJ010000136.1 coordinate 4,516, forward strand.
GGGTCGATCGGCCGAAACGTAAAGACGGCGTCCGGAAGAGGCTGCCCATCAGGACCTTCCGAATGCACGTGCACCAAAAGAACGCCATTGGGGCGGCGCTCGATCGTATATTTTTCAATTTCCATCCCAAAATCTCCTGAAATCCAGCCTGCGGCATCCGCGACACCGCAGGCATCCTTTCTTTTGCCAGAACCTAACGGTTCTGAAGCCACTCATGAATGTCTTTCGCCGCTTTACGTCCGGCCCCCATCGCCTTGATCACGGTCGCGGCACCCGTCACGATGTCGCCGCCCGCCCAGACTCCGTCGACCGACGTCCGGCCGTTTTCGTCTGCCGCAATGTATCCGCGGCTGGTCAGTTCCAGACCCGGGATCGACTGCGTGATGATCGGGTTCGCCCCCGTTCCGACAGAGAAAATGACCAGGTCCGTCTCAAACGTGAATTCCGAACCCGGTACCGCAACGGGACTGCGGCGTCCGGAAGCATCCGGTTCTCCCAGTTCCATACGCACACACGTCATGGACTGAAGCATTCCGTTTTCGTCTCCCTGCATGGAGATCGGATTCGTCAAAAGAAGGAACTCGACTCCTTCCTGTTTCGCATGGTGCACCTCTTCCGCACGTGCGGGAAGTTCTGCTTCACTGCGCCGGTAAACGATCTTGACGGTTTCCGCACCAAGCCGCATCGCAGTTCGGGCCGCGTCCATCGCAACGTTTCCGCCGCCGACGACGCAGACATTCCGGCCAACGGCGATCGGCGTGTCGTATTCCGGGAAACGGTACGCCTTCATCAAATTGGAACGCGTCAGGTACTCGTTTGCCGAGTAAACGTTCCCAAGCTCCGTTCCCGGGATCGGCATGAACGCAGGAAGTCCGGCTCCAACGCCAAGGAAAACCGCATCGAAACCTTCGACGTCCAGCAATTCCCGCACATCTACACTACGGCCGCCGACCTGATTGAGTTCAAATTTTACGCCAAGATCTTCCAGATAGTGCACTTCCTTCTGAACGATGGCTTTCGGAAGACGAAATTCAGGGATCCCGTACATCAAAACGCCGCCCGCCTGATGGAACGCTTCAAAGACCGTCACTTCATGACCAAGCAGGACCAAATCGCCGGCCACCGTCAGTCCCGCAGGTCCGGAACCGATGACCGCAACTTTTTTCCCCGTCGACGGAACTTTTTCCGGGATCTGCACCAGACCGTTCTCCCGTTCATAGTCCGCAGCAAAACGTTCCAGACGTCCGATCGCCAGCGGCTCCATCTTTTTGCCGAGAATGCATTTCGACTCACACTGATTTTCCTGCGGACAGACACGCCCGCAAACTGCCGGAAGAGCACTCGTCTTCTTGATCGCACGCGCAGCTCCCGCGAAATCACCCTGATCGATCAGCGCCACAAATTCCGGAATATTCACGTTCACCGGGCAGCCCGTCACGCACATCGGACGCGGACAGTTCAGACAGCGTGCAGCCTCCTGACGCGCTTCTTCCGGCGAATAGCCAAGCGGAACTTCTTCAAAATTACGGGCACGAACTTTCGGATCCTGCTCGCGCATCGGCGTGCGCGTCGGTTGGACATCGGATATTTTTTTCATTCTTTTGCCTTTAAAATAATCTGAAACGGCACTTTTGCCGATCTGTTTCTCTCTCGTTTGCGCGATCCATCTCTGCGCGGCTTTCAAATCTCACGAATTCTCCGCCGTTTTCCACTCTTCCACGTAGCGGTCCATCGAGCACTTTTCCTGACACTTGAACTGCTGCTGACGCTTCATCACAGAATCCCATTCGATCTCATGTGCGTCAAATTCCGGTCCCTCACAGCAGACGAAGCGCGTTTTTCCGCCGATCGTGCACCGGCAGCCGCCGCACATTCCCGTCCCGTCGATCATGATCGTGTTCAGACTCGCGACCGTCTTTACTCCGAACGGCTCCGTCGTCTGCGCACAGAACTTCATCATGATTGCCGGACCGATCGTCCAGATGCAGCCGATCTCATCTTTCCGAGTCTCAAGGATCTCCTTAAGCGGTTCCGTCACCATCGCTTTTCGTCCGTACGTGCCGTCATCCGTGCAGACGATATGCTCATCGCAGACCGCCGCCATTTTGTCGACCCAGAAAAGCAGTTCCTTCGTACGCGCACCCTGGATCACGATCACCTTGTTCCCCATCTCGTGAAGCATTTTCGCGATCGGGTAAACCGGTGCCGTTCCCACTCCGCCGGCCACAAGAATGACTGTTCCGAAATTCTCGACTTCCGACGGGATCCCAAGCGGTCCGATCAGCGCGTAAAGTGAATCTCCCTCGTTCAGACGCGACAGTTTCGTGGAAGAAACTCCCACCTTCATCAGAACCAGCGTCACCGTACCGGCTTCACGATCAAAATCCGCGATCGTAAGCGGGATCCGTTCGCCGACTTCATCCGGCATCGCGATCACAAAATGTCCCGGCATCGCTTTCGCCGCAATTCGGGGAGCATGAACAATCATTTCAAAAATGCGCGGAGCCACTTCGCGCTTCTGGCGGATTTCCAACATAATCTGTTTCGCTCTTTTTCTAAAATAAAATCACTCTCTAAAATTGAATCCTCATCAGCAGCCGTCTGCTCAAGTCAGACTCTCTTGATTCTCCAATTATACCACAAACCGGTGGAA
>CAZRGJ010000137.1:0-7054 GCA_964599445.1 uncultured Planctomycetaceae bacterium
TCTCCAGTGTCGTCAATGACATCACGTCGGAGATCAATGATACCAATCCGTCCAAACCGGCTGCACGTTCTTCCGGAACTTCATCCGGAAAAAAAGCTGCGGCTTCCCGGGATGAAGACGAGATCGAGGCTTCTGCGCCCAAGTTTGAGCCGCCGAAAAAATAATCGGCATTCCAGCCTTCGGATGCAGAATACCGGATTCTTCTTTCGCACAGAGTGCGTTTGACTTCCCTTTATGGAAACACCGTTTTCCATGAAGGGAATTTTATGTATCGTTCTCCGGCAAACAGAAATCAGGGACGAAAAAAAATGACTGCGCACATCATTCAGCTTTCAAATCAGGATTTTGAGGTTTCTGCGATCAATTCTGCGATCGACACGGCGGTCAACGCGCTCCGGAATGGCGAATTGGTCGTTTTGCCGACGGAAACGGTTTACGGGATCGCAGTCCGTGCGGATGACCAGAACGCGATAGAGCATCTTTTGGCCGCGAAAAATCGTTCGGAAAAAAATCCGTTCACTCTGGCCTTCAGCGGGATCGCGCAGATCCTGAAGTTCGTGCCTCAAATGTCCGTCACGGCAGAGCGTCTTGCCCGACGCTGTTTCCCCGGTCCGATCACTCTGGTCATGAACGCGGATCTTCCGGAAAGTGCCATTTTTTCGCTTCCTCCGGAGGTCCGGCGCTACATCATGCCGGAAGATTCGATCGGGATCCGGGTCCCGCAGAATAAATTTACGCTCGAAGTACTCCGGAAAGCCGATTTCCCGGTCGCGCTGACCAGTGCGAATCTCTCCGGGCAGGTCGATTCCACGTCGGCATCGGAAGTCATCCAGGCTCTCGGAGACAAGGTGGACCTGATTTTCGATGATGGAGATTCCCCTCTGAAACGTCCTTCTTCCGTCCTTCAGTTCGCGAAAAACTCCAACATTTTTCGGATCCTGCGCGCAGGAGCTGTCTCCAAAGAGCAGCTGGAACGATTTGCGCAGCCGTTGATCCTCTTTGTCTGTTCCGGAAATACCTGCCGAAGTCCGATGGCGGAGGCTCTCGCACGCGGGATCCTCGCGGAGATGCACGGAACGGTACCTGAAAAAGTCGAGCAGGAACTGGGCATTCAGCTTCTTTCCGCCGGAACGTACGCGAATGATTTTTCGCCGGCGAGCACGCACGCGCGAACCGTCATGCACGCGGCAGGTCTGAGTCTTGCGCAGCACATTTCCCGGCAGGTCACGCCGGAACTTCTCGAGTATGCGGACCTCATTTACACGATGACGCCCGCACATTGCCGACAGATGACCTGCATGATGCCGGAGATCTCGCACAAGATCTTTACGCTCGCAAAAAATTCCGGCGGCATCTCGGATCCCTACGGCGGATCGGTCGAAGTCTACGAAACATGCGCAAGACAGATCCGTGAAGCATTGGAGAGCGAATTTGCGTCCTCCGATTTCAAAAAAATCGCCTTTTCTGACCTGATATAATGAAAGCAAAGACGGAAATGCTCGGAAATACGGTAATTTCCGAAAGAAACCGTCGGCTTTCAAGCCAGGAGAAAAGGAAATGCACGAGCACACGATTTTGGGGATCCATTCCGGAAACCGAATGGAACAGTCTGCACAGGTCCAGCAGATCCTGACCGAATATGGATGCAGTATCCGAACGAGGATCGGACTGCACGAGGTCCGGGAGGGCGTTTGTGCGCTGGACGGGATCATTTTACTGGAACTTTTCGGCGATCGGGAGATTTGCGAAGAACTCTGCACCAAATTGAGCGGGATCCCGGGAATCGAGGTTCAGAAAATGGTCTTTTCCCACACGACAGGCTGATTTTCCCGATAAAAAGATGGGAATGTGTCCTGACACGAATTTCGCAAATGGCACGAAATGACACAAAATCAAATTTTTTAAATTTTAAAATCACTTCGTGAATTTCGTGTTCCATTCAATGTGCTTCTGCGGATCTTCTGTGATTTCCGCGGCGGAGATTTTCAGCGCAAGCGATCCCACGCCCGACGGCACTCTGCGAGAGCCGTCTGGCTGCCCGTCATGTCATGAACGCTCGTGAGGGAGAAACATCTTGAAAGTTGTTTCTCCCTCAGACTCCCTCTTCAAGAACTTTTTGATGTTTTTATTCCGAATATTTTCAATCACGATACGAAAATAAAGAAAGCTCACCGCTTCAACACGATGAGCTTTTTTTGATCTCAGCCTATGAAATTTCAGGCAATTTTGCCCGTCTTCTTCAGGTACGCGATCACTTCATCCGCGAGTTCTTCCGCAGATTTCTCGCCGCCCTTCAGGACGATCTCGGCATTCAGCGGTTCTTCGTAGGGATCGTCGATTCCGGTGAACCCCTTGATCTCGCCGGCGCGGGCTTTTTTGTACATTCCCTTCGGGTCGCGCTGTTCGCAAATCTCCAGCGGAGTGTCGACGAAAATTTCCACGAAATCACCTTCCGCGCTCTTCGCACGCACGCGGTCACGGTCCACACGGTAGGGGCTGATGAACGCCGTGATGGCCAGGATGCCGGCATTGGCGAAAAGGTTGGCGACGGCACCGATGCGGCGAATGTTTTCCTCACGGTCCTGCGCGGAGAAACCAAGGCCGAAACGTTTCGCAAATTCTTCACCGTGAACATCCAGAAGCATTTTCGGAGCCGCATTCAGACCGTGGCGGACATTATCGCCGTCAAGCACGACACTGTGGACGCCCATCTGGTTCAGTTTGTGATCCAGAACGTTCGCGATCGTACTTTTTCCGCACGCGCTCAGACCGGTGAACCACAAAATACCGCCTTTATTTCCGTTAAGTTTTTCGCGGTCTTCACGAGAAACGGAATTTTCATGCCACACGACTTCGACTTTTTCTTCGATTGCCATTTTTTTCTCCAAAGGGTTCAAAATAAAAATCAAAAAATACTATCCTTTTTCTTTTTCGGTCAAACCGACCGCAAATTCTATAAAATTTTACCAAATTATCTGAAAATTACGAGGGGGGGTGGAAAATTTGCGCATTGTACCGATTTTCCCGAAATTCACGTCCAGATCCCTGCGTTTAAACAGTTTGCCTGAACACCGCAGCAGGAGAAATCTACGCAAATCGCCAGAAGTAGTCTCAAAAGTAGGTACAGATGGAAAAATTTCAAGAAAAATTGGAAAAAATTCCGTTTTTAGGCCAAATCAATCTTTACGAGAATAGAAAAATTTGAGAAAATGGCTCCGTTCAATGACACATTCCGGGGGGCTTTGACCACGGACGGTGTTTGATTTCCCTAAAAAAGAAACTTTCGACAAATCGTCGGTTCTGGTTCAAAGGAGTAAATACAAAATGAAATCCAAGTGGATGATGATTTTCGGGGCTGCGGCCTGTGGTTTGGTTCTGACCCTTTCCGTCGTTGCGCAGCAGGGTACCGCGACGACTGCGAAACCTGCATTTCGTCCTTCTTCCGTCGCGCTGGTGGACGTGAACTACATTCTCAGCCAGAACGCGAATATTGAAAAAGAGTTCAAAGCGATCGACGAAAAATACCAGAAACTCCTGAAAGACACCGCCAGTGAATCGCAGGAACTCACCCAGATGCGTGAACTTCTCGGAACCTACGAACGCAATTCCGAGAAATATCGTGAAACGGAACAGCAGATGCTGGCTCTGTCCGGAGAAGTGAATTCCAAGCGCGTCATGCTCGTTCGCCAGCTGACGGAAGAACGCATTCACTATTTCAACACCGTCTACAATAATATCGTGGCTCAGGCACAGCGCTGCGCGTCGCACTTCGGCATGTCGATCGTCATCAACTACAATCGTAAGAAGCCGCAGGAAGAAGTTCCGCTTCTCCCCCTCCAGCAGTATGAGGCCTACTTCGCCGAGTACACCCAGTTCATGTCGATCCGCCCGATCGTTTGGGCCAACGAAAATTCGGTCGACCTGACCAACATCATCCTCAAGGAGATCCAGAAAACGGATCCGTCCTCGATCCGTCAGACGAACACGACGGTCCAGGCTCAGCCGGCCCAGACGAACGCTGCCGTCGGAACGCAGGTCCGTCAGTAATTCTTCGGATCCCGCAGCCGTTTTCTCTGAAATTGATTCCGCGTAGTGTCTGCATGACAGCATTACGCGGAATTTCATGAGAAAAACGTTTTTTTACCAAACGTTTCCTTTTTTTATTTTTTACTCGGATCCCTTCCTCATGTCGCAGTCAGGCCTCCAACGCACACTTGCCGCCCCCGTTTCGGTCCATGGGATCGGATACTGGAGCGACCGGGACATCACCGTTACGTTCCAGCCGGCGGAACCTGATTCCGGGTTCGTTTTCGTGCGTGAGGATCTTGCCGGCAAACCGCGGATCCCCGTCTCTCCTGAATACAGGATCTCCATTCCAAGACGTACTTCTCTTGAAAAAAATGGTGCCCGGGTCGAAATGGTAGAGCACATTCTCTCTGCACTGACCGGGATGCAGATCGATAATTGCGAGATCTGCGTCACCGGAACGGAAATGCCGGGAATGGATGGAAGTGCCCTGGCATTCGTTGAGGCATTTGAGTCGGTCGGCTACGAAACACAGGAGGTACCGGCACGCACGCTCTCGCTAAACGCACCGCTCCTTCAGGAAGAAGATCTTCAGGAAAGGCACTGTTTTGTTTCGGCAGAACCGGCAGAGGATCTGAAAATCGCGTTTGAGATCCGTTACGCACACCCCGCATCGATCGGAACGCAGAATGCGGAATTCCTCCTGACTCCGGAGATCTACCGAAAAGAGATCGCACCGTGCCGAACGTTCGTGACCCGCCGGGAAGCGGAAGCGTTCCTCAGTCAGGGACTGGCAAAACGCGCAACGTTTCAGGATCTTCTCGTTTTCGATGAATCCGGACTCATCGGAAATTCACTGCGTTTCCCCAATGAATGTGTACGCCACAAGATACTCGATCTGATCGGAGATCTTGCGCTTTTGAAATGCCGGCTGAACGCACGGATCCAGGCATTCTGCAGCGGGCATGAGCTTAATGCAAAGCTGGCGCAGGCGATCCTTGCGCAAGATCAATAGATTTTAAATTTTAGAGGAAAAATGTACTGCCGTTTTTCCTTTTTCCTCAAACAAATCAAGGAGAAAATCAATGGGTAAAATCGGAATCGGTCTGAACCTCGAAGCGGTCAGAACCAGCCATAAAAGTTTTGAATGGGGCGTCCAGTTTGCTGCGGAACTTGGATACGAGTACATCGAACCGATGGTCCACTGGGGCCGTGAACTGCTCTCGGAAGCCCGGTACTTCCACAGTGTCTCGATGCTCGACGATCCGTTCCGTGTTCGCGATGCCGTTGAACGCCACGGTTTGAAACTTTCGGCACTTTCCAGTCACTCCCAGCTTTCCAAACCGGAGATCGCGGTCGAATATCTCAAGCAGGCTGCCCGTTTCGCAAAAGAGTGCGGTGCTCCGATCCTCAATACGCACGAAGGCCACAAACAGACGTGGACGACGGAAGAAGAGGATTTTGTCCTGATCAAGTACTCCATCATGGAAGCCGTCAAAGTTGCCGAACCGCGCGGTATCAGGATCGGATTGGAGACGCACCAGACCTACTCGCTCGTCCCGGACAAATACGAAAAGATCCTGAATCTGATCGATTCGCCGGCCGTCGGAGCCAACTTCGACACGGGGAACGCCTACCTTGGCGGTCTGGATCCGATCGAACAGCTGGAACGTTTCAAGTCGCGGATCATCCACATTCACGCGAAAGACATTTCCCATGAACAGTCCGAGGCAGAACGCGGCAAAGTCATGGGGACGGCCGTCGGCTGTGCGTGCGGTGACGGTGTGATCGACTGGGAAAAAGTCGCCGCCATCCTGAAGCCCCTCCCGCAGGACATCGTCCTGAGCGTCGAATGCGGCTCGCTCGAACAGGCTGCCCGCAGTATCGACCACCTGCGTAAAGTGCTGGGGAAATAAAAGAAGATCCGACAGACCAGCCGAGGTCTTAAAAAAACTCAAAAAGAAACGCCGGGGAAATGGTTCTCCGGCGTTTTTTTGGACATTCAGTCAACTATTCAGTCAAACTTTCAGCTGGACATCAGACTTCCGGAAGGACGTAGCCCTTACGGTAGGGACGGCTGAGGAGGGCGTTGGCGGCTTCGCAGTCGGTAAAGCGTTCGGCTTTGGGATCCCATTTCAGGGAACGGCCCATCAGACGCGCGATGTTCAGAATATGGCAGAGCGAAGCCGTACGGTGACCGTATTCGCAGTCGTCAAGCGGCGTGGCCCCCGTCTGGATGCACTCCAGCCAGTTGCGCGTGTGGCTCAGATTCTGAATCGGAGACGTACGGAGAAGTTCCTCACCCATTTCTACCGGATTGGTCTTCAGATTAGCACGGAAGATCTCCATCTTGGCCTTTTCGCCAAAGAAGATCGCGCCGCCGCGATTGCTTTCCTTCCCGTCTTTGCCGAGCCAGACACGAATGCCGTTCGCATAGGAATAGGAAAGTCGGGGCGTATTGCAGAGCTGATTGCCGCGGTTGCGGGATTCCGATTTTTCGTAGACGGGCAGTTCCAGCGCGTCGCCATCCACGAAAATTTCCGTCGGACCAGTTTCCTGCATTCCGAGCGCAAGCTGGACCTGATCCAGACCGTGCGTTCCCCACCCCGTCATTTCACCGCCGGAGTACGGCATGAAAGAGAGCCAGCCGGGATTCGCGCGCGGCGTGAAGAGGTCATGGTTGAACGGCACGGGTTCCGTCGGACCACACCAAGTATCCCAGTCAAGACCTTCCGGAACGGGCTGAGCGGGAAGTGCGCATTTCCACGGCGTTTCGTAGTTCGCGGCAATGACTTCGCTGATCTTGCCCAGACCGCCGTCCTGAATGAACTTGCACGCGATCTGGTTGGCGCGCATACTTCTCTGCATGGAGCCGACCTGAAAAATGACGCCCGTTTTGCGGGCCGCTTTGACCATAAGACGGCCTTCTGCGACGGTCAGCGACATCGGTTTCTCGGCGTAAATGTGCTTTCCGGCCAGCGCAGCGTTCACGCAAATCAGAGCACGCCAATGTTCCGGCGTCGCCGTC
>CAZRGJ010000138.1:0-6991 GCA_964599445.1 uncultured Planctomycetaceae bacterium
GGAGGCTTTTCCGGATTTCGAGGCGGCGACGAAAAGGTACTTTTTGTGGACGCCGACCGCAACATTCTGGCCGTTTTCGTGCTTGAGTTCATGGAGCGTGATGGATTTTCCGATCTGTCCGACATTCGCGGTACCGGAGACTTCGCCGTCTTCTTCCAGTTCTTCGATGGCTTCAACGATCATTTTGTTGATTTTGTCGCCATTGCTGATTCCCATCGCAGCGATCAGGCCATCCGCGTCAGCGTTGAGGACAAAGTCCACCTTCTCAACGTCCATGGCCAGACGGATGGCTTCACGGAGTTTTTCCGGGATGGTATCGTCCGAGGTCAGAGCGTTGAACAGATCGCGGCGATTGTTTTCGTCGAACGTGCCGAGGACCTGGATCGTGAACGGCGCGTTTTCATCGCAGAGGCTGCCGAGGAGGGATTTCGTGAGCTTTTCGCTGTTGGCGAAATTGCCGGCAATGTCCGTGCCTTCTTTCGGGACCTGGGTGAACGTGAATTCAAGGTCGCCGGCTTCGGAAACATCCAGATCCAGAGTGAAGGATTCCATCTGGACAAGGTTTTTCTGCATCTGCTCGATCTGTTCCGGCTTCACGTTCGGATTCATGGCAGCCAGCGCAAGCAGCGGAGCCAAGGTGGCTGGTTTCGCTTCAAGGGCGAGGACTTTGGTGCCGTCGAAAGCCGGGACGTCGCCGGTCCATTCCATGTTCATGCAGCAGACGGCGAAATCGTTTTTGAATTCGACTTTGACGTCTTCCGAAATTTTGCCGTCTTCCTGGAGTTTACCGAGCTGGGTCTCAAAAAGAGACTGGTTTTTTACCGGGAGGAAGATCGTGTACGCGAGGCCGTCTTCCGGCATGTCGGCGATCAGGCCCATCGGTTTCGCGATGTCGATCCCGAACGCGGCAGGCGGCGCGAGGACCATCTGGACGAGGATCGGATAATTCGGATCGATCTTGGCCGCAATGACGCCGGCTTTGGTCTGAATGTTTTCGATGCTGGAAACGGTCAGTTCAACATCGTGCGTCGCGGACTGCACAAAAGCCGGGACGGCCAGCAGCATTCCGACGGACGTCACGAAAGCTGCGGAAATACTCATGAATTTTTTCAACATGGAATTCCTCCAAAAAATGAAAATCAGGTCTCGATAAAATCAGGTCAAATACGGTAAATGCCAATGAATTTTACGGAACAAAAGGAATCTGGTTCACTTTTTCTGTCCGTTTCGGCATTTTTTAGGGGTATTTTGGTTGCGTTTCCATAACAGCTTTGGAAACAGATCGGATGGTACACCGCCTTTCCGATCACTAAATCTTACGCAGTAAAATGGGATCCGTGCGGCAATATCTCGCGTTTTTTATAGCCACACGGATTCGGAAAATCTCCGATCATCCTTCTTGTGTGACTGGGAGCCATGCGGTAATTTTCCTTGAGGGTTTTCTACCAGCGCGGCGGCCATTCCGGGGCGGCTTCGCCCGTGAGGGTCCCTTCCGGGATCTGCGTCACCGGGACGTTAGGCGTCTGGGCATCTTGAGCACCTTGAACATTCTGCGTTCCGGCAGAGTACTGTGCGGAGGCGGCCGTCGGCTCTGCCGGTTTCAGCGGCGGGGCGAACGGATCCTGAATGGCGGCCGGGGTGTTCGGCATAACGATCGAATGTTCCCCGGACACGCCATTCTGCGAGACATTCTGTACTTCGTTCTGCATGCCGTTCTGCGGAACTGCCGTAACGCGCGAGGTCGGCATGACGTTAAGCGGGACTTCCGGCCGATGTTCGGTGTTCGCCGGAGGAAGGTCTTCCAGAGCGATGGTCTGACGCGGCGCATCGATCCTTTCGCGGCTCTCGTTCAGGGGAGAGTGGACGAAACGCTCCATTTTGAGGTGGCGGAAATAGGAATGGATCTCGGTCAGCGAGGTGAACATTCCCTCCTGATCTTCTACGTCCGCCGCGATGCAGACGCCGAGCAGTTCTCCATTTTCGGAGAACATTCCGCCTCCGCTGCGTCCAGCGACCGGAACGGCCGAGACTTCGATGTTTTCGGGGCCAAGGTAGCGGTTCAGGTTCGTGATGTTTCCGGTCTGGAGCGTCGGATCGGCTCCGTGGCTGCATCCGCACGTGGAGATCGGGAGACCTTTTTGAAGCGGGAAGTCATTCTTGGCGACGCGTACCGTCTGGACCGGGAAATCGACCGCGACACTCAGGATCCCAAGGTCGGCTTCCTCATTGTGGTGGATGTATTTTCCTTCCAGCGTCCGTTTGCCGCCTGTGGTGAAGAGATCGACGGAAATCGTTCCCCCCTCCTTGACGTACTCGCGGAAAAGGTGCCCGCAGGTCAGGACCAGTGCATAGCCCGACCGACAGTCAATGAGCGTTCCGGTACCGCTTCCCTGCGTACTGCCGAGGACGTTGATCCGCACGGTCGAAGCGAGAATGAGGTCTGAGATGTTCCGCGGTTCGGAGAACGCCAGAATATCCGCACCCGCTGCCGGAGAATTTCCGGAAGATGCAGCACTCGCGGTGGAATTCGCGGCTGGATCCGCACTGCGCCACGGGAGCCTCTCGGAGGAATTCTGCGAATTGGAGGAAACTTTCTGGAACGCATCCTGCACATTCGACGCAATGGCCCCGTTCGCCGGGACTGCGTCGTTCGCCGGGACTGCGTCGTTCGCGGGTACGGTGTCGTTCGCGGGTACGGCGGAATTCGCGGGTACGGCGGAATTCGCGGGTACTGCGTCATTCGCAGATGCTGCGGCCAGCTGCGTGGAAGGAGTCTGCTTCAGACCGGTCGTGAACGTGCAGTTCCCAGCCAGAATGTCCTGGATCGAGATGTTCGCTTCCCGTCCCCGCCATGCCGACGGAGCGGCCTGCACGTACTGTCTGGAGCTGCTGTTCAGCCGTTTGGGACGGAAAGAAGGCGTTCCTCCGGCCTGAACGATCAGATTTTCGAGTTTTTGTTCCGAAGTGACTCCCACGTGCCGGGCGACTTCCTTGCCGTCCACGATGACGACGAAACACGGAATTTTCGTGATGTTGAACCGCTGCGCCCAATCGGGAAACCGGTCCGTGTTGACCTTACTGACGCGGAATCCACGCTGCACCAGACTGTCCACCGCCGGCATCATCGCACGGCAGGGACCGCAGGCGTCGTTGAAAAAATCGAGCAGAACGACCCCGTGTTCCACCGAATCTTCGTCGGAAATGAACGTTTTGCTTTTGGAAAACAGGCGCGCAGCCGTGTGCGTTTTAGAGGATTCCTCTGCATCGGCAGTGCCGCTGATCAAAACCATGATCCCCAACAGGGCACAGAAAAGGATACTTGAAGGACGAATCATCCGTAAAACTCCGAAAACACCTGCCGTTCTGCAATCGGATCCATTCCCGGACAGCACGTCGGACTGTCGGTCAGACAAATTGCCGAAAATGGACAGTTTTTTCGCACAGCGGGCCGGAATGTGTGTCGTGTGCTCGTATTGAGGATGCTCTGATCTCATGTTTTGCCGGCTTCGGAATGTGTGCTGCCGCGAAAAAACGAAGGAAAACGGAAATAAAACCCGCATCGTGTGCTTCCTGCTGCCCCAAACAGCCGTTCCATCATTCCGTCTTTTCACCCACTTTACGGAATGACGCGAAGAAAGGAAATGCGGGATCGATTGACAAAAAAACAGCGAAATGCAGCGGCAGACTGCCAACTGCATTTCAGCTGGTCGGGAAGAAAGCCGTCCATGGCCTTCTTTCTGGTTTTTGTCCCGGCGTAAAGGGCGAAACTCGAAGGTTTCGATCGCCGCGGGATGCCGTCCATGGCCTACCGCAAAACGTGCCCCAGGGGGAGTACCGAGACGTGCGTATTTTCTAAAAATTTCCGATTTAATGCAATGGCAATTTGGAGATTTTGAGAAAATTTTTCGGAAAAAAGAAAAGAAAAGGGCAGAAGAGAAACGATTCGGGGGGAATCGGGAAAGAGGCAGGGAAAAAATTCTCCCAAAATTTCACCCGGTACACACCTGTGCCCCTGGATCCGGAGTGAGGTCTCTGCCGTTGGGCTGTGGAAAACCGCTGAGACCACAGAAGAAATACAGAAACACACGGAATTTTGAACGCGGAAAGTGCGGAGAGCGCATCCGGAAACGCTCCGGCACGCTCTGGCGTGTTTCGGCGTGTTTCTTTTCGCGCAGAGGCGCGGAGGAATGCGTAAAGAACTCAGAGAGGAAATTTTTTCAAAAAGTTTTTCCTTCTCCTTTTGCGGAGGTCTTGACAAAACGGGAGCTCTCGGCTAAAATCAAAAGAAAAGTAGAGGCATCCCGCCTCATTGTCCCACCCCTTGGGAAGCGGCCGCTTCCCCGTCCCACCTACGGATCCAGAACAGGGAGCCGTCCGAATCAAACGGCTTTCTCTCTGACCAGAAAGACAGTTCATTATGGCCCACACCTCCCGACGTACTTTTTTGAAGCAGGGAACTCTAGCCGCGACGACTGCGCTTGCCGGATTTGCGGCACAAAGCAAAGTTTATGCCGGCGAAACCAGCGTTCTGAAGATCGGCATCATCGGCTGCGGCGGACGCGGCTGCGGCGCAGTCGGAGACGCGATGAGCATTGACCCGAACATTAAACTCACCCACGCGGCAGATCTTTTCCCGGAAAAGGTCGCGAATGCCATGGCGGCACTGAAAGAACAGCTTGGAGACCGGATCGCCGTGACGCCGGAGACGATGTTCTCCGGTTTTGACGGATACAAAAAAGTCCTCGAAAGCGACGTGGACATCGTTTTCCTCACGACGCCGCAGTTTTTCCGTCCGCAGATGCTCAAGGAAGCGATCGCGGCAGGAAAGCACGTTTTCGCTGAAAAGCCGGTCGCGGTCGACGGTGCGGGGATCCGCATGATCCTGGAAGCGTCGGAAATGGCCCGGCAGAAGGGATTGAATCTCGTTTCCGGACTCTGCAATCGGTACTGGCCAGGAACTCGCGATTTCGTGGCGAAACTCCAGGACGGCGCCATCGGCGACATCATCGCGGCGAAAGCAAACCGCATGGGCGGCGACCTCTGGAAGCGTCCCCGCCGGGAAGGCGACACGGAAATGAGCTACCAGATGCTCAACTGGGTCAACTTCTGCTGGATGGCCAGCGAGTACATCAATGACGTCACGATCCACCAGATCGACGTGGCCCTCTGGTGCATGGGGGATCCCACACCGAAATCCGCCATGGGAATGGGGGGCCGTCTTGTCCGCCGCGGTCCCGATACGGGCGACATGTACGATACGATGGCCGTCACGTACGAATTTGAAGACGGAAGAATGCTTCAGGCCAACTCCCGCCAGATCCCCGGCGCATGGAGCGACGCTTCCACGTGGCTCTATGGTTCCAAAGGTTACGCGCAGATCCGGAACTGTGCCGGAAATCTTGAGATCTTTGGTTCCAATCCGTACAAGCACCGCGAAAAGTACCCCATGAACGGTCTGCAGGCGGAACACAAAACGCTACTGGACGCCATCCGAAGCGGCGGTCAGACCTACGTGAATAACGGACAGTACATGGCGAACTCCACCGGCGCGTGCATCATGGGACGCATGGCGGCGTATACCGGGAAAGTCGTGACCTGGGAAGATATGCTCAACGATGAGCTTCCGAAACCCTCGGCACTCGACCTGAATGCGGTCCCGCCGACCCTCCCGAACGAGCAGGGCAAGTACAAGATCGCGATGCCGGTCGTGGGGTGGGATTTCATGTAGCGGGATCTCCTTCGGCAAGAGCTTCTGTAGCGGAACTCCCTGAGGCAGAAGCTTCTGCGGCAGATCGTTTCTGACGAACTTTTTCAGCCTCTTCGTCCCGGCGGCGGAGAGGTTCTTTCTGTTTTTCTTTCACTCTTTCTGAAAAAGCGCATCGAGCTGTTTTCGATCCATTCGGTGCCCACTGCGTGACCTTTGCGCCTTTGCGCCCCAAAAAAGAATCGCCGTCGGCAAAAAAAGAGATCATCCGGAAAACACGCTGAAGCAGGAGCTTGAGTACAAAAAAAGAACGCAGTTTTTTGAGAAACAGCAAACGGAGTGCACGTACCGGAAAATCTCAAAAAGTGGAAAACGAAACGAAGTCGGAGAAAGCCGAAAGAAGAAATGCCTGCGGAATCAGGGAGAAAAATGGACGACGGAAGAACAGAGCAAAAAACAGAACAGGATCCGGTATTCTACGTAAAATCAAATACAAAACGATTCTGTGCAATTTCATTCTGACCGTCTCATGGGGCAAAGAGACGGTTTCAAATGAAGAAGAGCACAACGTGTGGTTCAGGTCTTGAGAAGGGGGCAGGAGGACCGACGGATCACGTTTCGTCTTTTGCCGCTTTTTGAGCAACTCGTTTCTGTTCTTCCAGGGCATCGTGAAGTGCAGCCTGAATGCATTCCTGGAAAGCTTCCGCCAGCCGGTTGGTGGCCGTTGCGGAACGCGTCAGCTCATTCATGATGGCGCGGTCCAGGAATTTGCTTAACGGTTCCGGGATCTGCTTGACCCGTTCAAAAACTTCAGCATTGAGTGTCGTGGTGACCTGGATGCGTTTGGATCGAATTTTCTTCATACTTTCTCCTTTGGTCGGAAATGATGTTTTTCAACAGTTTGATCATTAATTATAGACGAAACTTTCGGGAAAGTCAATGACCGCCACCCCCAAAAGCGAACAAAAATCTTCAGAAAAAGGAAAAATTTCGAAAAAATTAAATGACTCCAATGAAAATGAATACCCCAATGGACAGAAAAAGACCCGGAAAATGCACTCTTGATTGCGGGGCGGGATTTCTGCCGTTGAGAGATTGCGGAAAACCACTGAGACTACGGAAGAAGCACGGAGGCACACTGAATTTTGAGCGCGAAAAACACCAATGGTCTCAAAGAGGAAATTTTCCAAAATTTTTTCCCAACACACACTCCGCGCCCACTGCGTAACCTCTGTGCCTCTGCGCGAAAAAAAAGAACTGCCGCCGAAAAAAAGGCGGAAGAAGCAC
>CAZRGJ010000139.1:0-2341 GCA_964599445.1 uncultured Planctomycetaceae bacterium
AGAAGAATGGAGACTCCTTGTTGACGAGCTTCGTGTGAATTCATCTTTTGTATATCAAGCCTTGAGGAGCTTTCCTCGAGGCTTTTTTTGCGTACCGTCATGCCAGAATTGGTCTTCTTTTGGATTGGAGAAAAAAATGGAAGAGAATTTCATGCCCATTCGCCCTCGCCGTTTACGTCATCATCCCGCGGTCCGGAAACTGGTGACGGAATACCGCGTGACTCCGGAGCGTCTCATTCTTCCGCTTTTTGTCTGTGAAGGGGAAAACGTGAAGGTCGAGATCCCCTCCATGCCCGACGTTTTCCAGATGTCCCTGGACGTTCTTGCTGAAGAGGTCCGCGAGCTGGAAGGTCTTGGGATCGGCGGCGTGATCCTTTTCGGGATCCCTGCGTCGAAAGATGAATTCGGTTCCGACGCACTCTCTGCAGACGGTATCATTGCCCGGGCGGTGCGAACGGTGAAGAAAGCGGCTCCGGAACTTCTCTGCATCACGGACGTCTGCTTCTGCGAGTACACTTCCCATGGTCACTGCGGCTGCCTGAAGACGCTGTCGTCCGGGTTGGTGGACGTCGATAATGATACGACGCTGGAAATGCTCAAGAAACAGACGCTCATTCAGGCGGAGGCCGGTGTCGACATGGTCGCTCCCAGCGGGATGATGGACGGGATGATCGGCGCGATGCGCGAGGTTCTGGATGAAAACGGTTTCTCGACGCTTCCGATCATGAGTTACGCCGTGAAATACGCAAGTGCGTTTTACGGTCCGTTTCGCGATGCAGCCGACAGTGCGCCGCAGTTTGGCGACCGCCGCAGCTATCAGATGGATTTTGCCGCGGCTGCCGAATCCGCTTTGCGTGAAGTGGAGCTGGATATTGCCGAAGGTGCGGACATCCTGATGGTGAAACCCGCGCTTGCGTATCTGGACATCGTGCGCATGGTTCACGAGAACTACCCGGAACTTCCGCTGGCGGTCTACAATGTCTCCGGCGAGTACAGCATGGTGAAAGCGGCCGCGATGAACGGCTGGGTGGATGAAGACCGGATCGTGGACGAATCACTCATCGCCATGACGCGGGCCGGAGCGGGGATCATCCTGACCTACTGGGCCAAGAAAGTCGCGCAGAGAATGAATCGCCGATAGTTTGGAAACTTTCATTTTTCCCCTGTTTTTTGTCTTTTATGGGATTCCCGGCTTTTTTATTGGAAATGAAGCCGGGATTTTTTTCTGTTTTTGGTTTTGGGATACTTGACATTTTCGGGAGCTGTGGTACATTGAAGAAAATAGGCGATTTTATGTACATGATGTCTCCTTTTGCGAAAGAGGGGAGATCGTCAGCGGTCATTTTGAAAAAATAAAATTTAAGAGAGAAAAGAGGAAAAAATGTTCCGAGTTGGTTTATTTTTCAGTCACTGGACGCTCGGTCTGGTTCTCGCGTTCGTGCTGTGTGCCGGGTCCGTTTTTGCGAAGACGAACGTCATTCTGGTCGTCGTGGACGGCGGCGGATACGGTGCGTACCGCGTCGCGTCGCAGTTCCGGACGGGTGAGGACCGCGGTTTGCCGTTCATGAAAGGGGAAAATGGATGGCGTGAATTCGGATGCACGACGTACAGTCTTAGCGGTGTGGTGCAGCACTCCCAGTTTGAGGAGAATGCAGGTCCGCAGAAAACGAGCTACAGTGAGGACGGCTCCTACGATCCGGCGACGCATTGGGGGGATTTCCGGACGCACATGAAGAACGCGACGGATTCTGCCGCCTCTTCCACGGCTCTCAATACGGGCGTGAAGACCAAGAATGGCCGCGTCAATTTCGATAAAAACGACAAACCGATCGAGACTTTGGCGGAATACGTCGTGAAACGCGGTTTTGCGGCGGGAGCGATCACGAACGTCGGGGCTTCTCATGCGACTCCGGCTGGTGTGGCGGCGCACAATATGAAGCGCGGTGAAGGAATGGACATCTGGCGTGAAATGGTGAAGAAGGACGTTTTGTCCGTCGTCATGGGTGCGAGCCATCCGTGGTACGATTCCAATGCGGAACGCCGTGACGAGATGAAGATCCAGAAATACGGTCCGTCCGAGCACGCGTGGGGATTGATCACGACGCAGGATCTTTACTATGGGTGGAAATTTATCGAAAAACGTGAAGATTTCCAGAAGATCGCCAGCGGTGAAATGGTTCCGCCGAAGAAACTCATGGGACTTCCGCAGGTCTCCGGCACGTTCCAGGCGAGCCGTGCGGATGAAAATAAACGCAATGAAACCGTTCCGACGATGACGGAATGTGCGCTGGCCGGACTGAATGTTCTGAATCAGAACGAAAAGGGATTCTATGTTCTCATC
>CAZRGJ010000139.1:2351-6965 GCA_964599445.1 uncultured Planctomycetaceae bacterium
ACTCTTTGATGAGATGAACGAATTCTGCGACATGGTGGACGCGATTTGTGAGTGGGTCGAGAAGAATTCGTCCTGGGAAGAAACGACGCTCGTCCTGACGGCGGACCATGAGACCGGTGCGCTTTGGGGACCGGATGCGGATAAAGAAGCGACGCTTTTCCAGACGCCGATCGGAAAAGGCAAGGGCGTCATTCCGGAAATCGGCTTCTTCACGGGCGGACACACGAATGCGCCGGTGCCGTTCTTTGTGCGCGGAGCAGGGCTTCCGAATCTGGAGAAACGCGTTCGCTGCACGGATGAAAAATTCGGCAAAATGTGGGGATTTGATGGCCGGATCCTCGACAATACGGATTTTGTGCCCGCAGCGAAAGAGCTTTTTGACCGGCAGTAGTTTCCGGACGCTGTTTTTTGTCGTGATTTTTTGAAAATCAAGCCGGAATTTTCTGTTTTTCCCCATTTTCCGGCTCGATGCGAGAGAATACCCCCTTGCGAATTTCGTGAGGGGGCGGTATACTTGAGGGATCGTTTCCTGCCTGAGTCTGAAATTTTATTTTGGGGGAGGTCTTTTATGAAACCTGCCGTTTTGTTTTCGTGCCGTCGGCTGGCGTACTTTTTTTCTGTCCTGCTGACTTTTTTTCTTGTGCTTTCCACATTGAATGCCGAGACGCCGCGCAAAATGTTCATTGAGCTTGGGTGGGACATTCCCTCGACGCAGTTCATTCGCGACAATTACCAGACGATGGAGGAGAACGCACCATTTTCGGGAGTCATTTACCGAATTCAGCCGGAGGGGCGCGAGTGGAAGGAGTCGTCCGAGTGGATGTTTTCCGCGGAACCGTGGAAACGGGAAGACTACGCCTCGTGCATCGCGGACCTGAAAGCGTGCGAGTTTAAGGAATTCACGCACAATTTCATCCGGATGAACTTTTCGCCGGCTTCGATCGCGTGGGACGACGATGCGGGCTGGGAGGTCCTCGCGGAGAAAGCGGCGATCTGTGCGTGGGTCGCGAAGCAGAGTGGGTCGAAGGGACTTGCGCCGGACTTTGAATCGTACGGAGCCGCTATGTTCCGCTGGGATCCGGAGAAGCAGAACGGCCGGTCTTTTGCCGAGGCGAAAGCACTGGCGAGAAAACGCGGCGAGCAGTTCATTCGCGCGATCGCTTCCGAGTATCCTGACGCCACGATCCTGGCCCTCTGGCTCAACTCCATCAACGCGGCGGCGGGGAAGAGTCCGAATCCGGATGCGATCCTCGTTTCGGCCGGCTATGGTCTGCTGCCCGCCTTCATTAACGGCATGATCGCAGGCGCGCCGGAAGAAATGATCCTGGTCGACGGCTGCGAGACCGGGTACTATATCGAGGGGGAAGCATTCAAAAATCACGCGCTCGACATGGTGCTCTGGACGGGGGCGTGCATGAATCTCGTGGAGCCTGAACTTCGGAAAAAATACCGGACGCAGGTCCAGAGCGGATTCGGGATCTACCTCGATATGTACACGAATCCGGAAGGGAGCGTCTACTATCGCGGTCCGAAAAAAGAAGGCGGTTTACGTCTTGACCGACTGTGCGGAAATCTGGAGACGGCGTTTTTTGCCGCGGATCAGTACGTCTGGATCTACGGCGAGAAAAATCGGTGGTGGGATGTTCCGGAAGTTCAGGATCCGAAGAAACCATGCGTCCACTGGGAAACGGCCCTTCCGGGACTTTCGGACCGAATTCGGATGATCGCGGAGCCGGAAAAGGCATTGGAGAAGATCGCGCAGCGCGTCCGTGAAGGAAAAGAGGGCGAAAACTGCCTGAAAAATCCCTCTTTTGAGGACGTAAAGGACGGAAAACCGGCAGAGTGGATCTTCTGGCAGGATGAAAAGATTCCGACGGGACTGCATTTCGCCGACAAACAGGACGAAAACGGCATCGTGTCGTTCGAGAAACTCACCAGCGGTTGCGTCCTGCAGTTTGTGGACGTTAAGCCCGGTGAGCGTCTCTTTTTCCAGGTCCGGGTCCGTACCGGCGGGAACGCGCAGGCGAAGGTGAACATTTCCTGGCAGGATGAAAAAGGGTGGGTCTGGGCACATACGCAGTACTTCCCGTTTGACCCGAATGAAGAGGGGGAATGGAAGACCATCCGCGGCTGCGTCACGACGCCGGAGGGGATCTCGAAGATGGGGATGATCTTGAGCGCATCGCATCAGGAAACGCCGGAAGACACCGCAAGCTACGATGCTGCGGAAATTTACCGGCTGAAGTAATTTTATTCGCGTTTCCGTTGGTCACTGGCGCGGACACGCACACAAGAAGCCCCTCCTCCCAGGAGGGGTGGCAGACCGAAGGTCTGACGGGGTGGTTTGGTGGACCTTCCGGAAACCCCAAGTCCGTAAAAAAACGCCGTGAGAGCCTTCCACCGCCTTCTGCGGTCCCCCTCCCCTAAAAGGGGAGGTTTTCTGTTCCCGTTCCGTATTTTTCTGCGAAATTTCTGTGGTTTTCGTGGTGAAATTATGTCCGCGCCAGAATTCTTCGCCGGGGACTACTCACACCATTCAGGGATGGGAGTGTGCACGACGATGGGATCTGGGCATTGGGTCTGAAGGGCAGAAACGGCAGCGGAGGCAGTCTCTGTTTCTTCTTTCGTGACGGCGAAGCTGAAATCGAGTCCAAAGTGCCTCGACGCGCCCGGTTTAAGGATGGCGACGCGTCCGTTTTTCTGCTCGAAACTTCGCGTATTCGGGAAATTGATGCATGGTTCCAGCCCCGTCACGTAGCCATCTTCCGCAGCATGCTGGGCTTTCCACTGGCAGAAGTAAGGGAACTCATTCACGCTGAACCCCAGCGTCATGGCGAAATCGCCGTCGGGGTTTCGGAGCATCGTTTTGGTGTTTCCGTTTTCGTCTGCCGCCAGTTCGTAGAAGAAGCACATTTCCGGCTCGCCAGTCACCGGAGCATGGTAGTCCGGGGCCGACGTAATGTTTTGGGCTGCCCACGGACAGCGCGGAACGATGCGCTGGAATGGAATTTCTGCGCGGGAACCGGCATCCGCGATCGGCTGACCTACGTTCACATGATAGAGAAGCTCGAATTCTGCTGGACGTGCCGAGAGATTCCGCACGGTGTCGTCCACGCGGAATCCTGCACCGTCAAATGGGAGCGTCAGGCAGCTCTCCAGCTCAAGGGAGTTGAAGAAAAGACGTCCTTCATGCATGATGCCGGTGAGTCGGATCTCGCGTTTTTCTGCGTCGATCTCCAGACAGACGGAATACGCCGGCGTGTTCTGGATACGTCCGTGAAGCGGGCAGCGGAGCGTCCCGTTTTCGTTGAATTCAGGCGCACCGTTCGATTCCAGACCGCAGCGCGCGACCAGTTCATTAAATCCGTGCAGCCACCCGAGTCCATCGGGCTGATCGAGGGGAACATTTCGCGGATTGACGGGGAGCGGAACGGGAGATTCCCAGCCGACGCGGACCATTTTTTCTCCCTGACGGACCATGACGCGCCAGATCCCCATTCCGCGGGTCGGCATGATGCAGACCGAAATCGCAGGATTGGAGAGCGTAAAGACTTCCACTCCATCCGACGGTCCGCCGCGCATGATTTTGCGCTCGACGGAAACACCGGGAAATTCCGGAGACGTCCAATGGTTCGTTTCGCCAATCGATGCGGTTTCAAAACCGGCAGACTGCTTTACGGTAAAGTATTCAAGAAAATCGTGCTTCGCGCTCATGAAAAACTCCTTGATCCTGATGGTTTCGGATCGATTGGGTGAGGAATTGGCAGGAAATGGATCGGAATGCCTTTGATTATACTCGGAAAGAAGGTTTTTCGGAAGGTTTTTCCCACTTTTTTTGAAGAAATTTTTCAAAAAATCCAGTTTGCTCCGATTTTCTGTAACGTTTGCGCGTTTATTAGGATAGAGACGGCAGAACGGATCCTGAAAATCAACCTGAAGAATGCACACTCCGGATCCCGGATGCCGCTCTCTTTTCAAATGGGGAACAAAAATAGAACGTCTTTGGGTTTCTAAAAAAAGGAGAAATTTCAATGGGGAAAAAATTTTTATCCTGGCTTCCGGCTCTGTTTGGCTGGCTGACGTTGGCGGTCGTGGTCTGGCTTCTTGGCGGATTTTGCAAAATGCTGAAAGAAGCGGATCCATCCCTTTCCGCCATGGAGATCCTGCGGCATCTTGCTCCCGGTTTGCTGTATGCTTCCGGGATCGGAACGGCATTGGCCCGGCATTGGCCCGGCATACCCGGCTTTCATGGGGAGTCATTTTCGGGATCTCATCGGCAGGTATCCTGCTTTTTATCGTCCCGTGGCTCTATTGCGCTTTTTGCTTCGCCTTTTTGATGTACTTTATTGGAATTCCGGAATCGTATGCACTCGAGATCTTTTCGATTTTGGGAGCTCCCATTGCTTATGGAGTGACTTGCTGGATCATCCTGCGAAACGCTCCTAACGAGGAAATGCCTCTTCAACAGGAGACCGCGAATGCCGAAACTGTGTAGAATCGGGAGATCCGAAACTGCGTGCGTTTCCAAAATCCGGAGCAGAGGGGCTTTCTGCTTGGCAGATCCGGTCTATTTCGGCGAATCGTCGGAGCTGACCCGGTGAGCGACCCAGATGC
>CAZRGJ010000140.1:0-6959 GCA_964599445.1 uncultured Planctomycetaceae bacterium
GACTGTCGCTGCTGAAGTCATTCCCTGTGTTTCTCCTTCGATTCCGGATGACGGACGTCGCCCTGGTGAAATCTCTCTTGAGGAGGCCGCCAAGCTCCTTGGTGTGTCACCTAAATGTGTGCGCCGATTGTGCAATTCCAACGTTCTTCCGCACGTTACCCGATTCAATTTCATTTTTATTCCGCAGGAATCGCTCTACGAATGGTATTCGCTTCCCGAAAACCGTGCCGTCGTCAGGCCTTTCCAAATCTATCCTGTCCTTATCGACAATGTTTCAGACGATGGACCGGGACTTTTTTCGCTTGAAGATGCTTTCGTCAAACTTAATGATCGGCTTGACGGTCTTGAAGCTCTTCTACAGCAGCTCATTGAAAGGCAGTAGGAGGTAGCCATGTCTTTCAGTGTCTCTTTGAGACAGATCCAGGAAACGGTCGGCTCCAACGTCGTCGATATTTTGACGAACGTTGCCGGTATTCCTTCCGAATACTGTGATGAGAAGCACCATCCGTGCATTCTTTGCGGCGGTGTTGACCGGTTTCGTGTGATCGACATGGAATCAGGAACGTGTTTCTGCAATCAATGTTTTAATCACAAAAACGGAGATTACATTAACGCGGTCATGCACTTTCGCGGCGTGACTTTTCGTCAGGCCCTTCTTCTGATCGCGGACCACCTTGGTTTTCGATCGGGAAAAGTTCAGCCTCCTCCTGTTGTTCAGAAACCTGCGAAACGTAAGAAAAGCAAGTTTACTTCAAGCATTACGCGCGTTATCATTCCCATGTATCGAGAAGACGGAACGCGCCTTGCGATGAAGGTCAACTGCTCCAATGAAACGAAAAGCTGGTTCATGCTTTTTCATTGGAACGGTTTTACCTATCAGCCGAATGCTTCAGACCTTTCGCCCTCTTCTCACGTCAAAAAACACACGATCTATGAGTATCTTGACGGTGATGGAAATCCCCATCATCTCGTTTATCGTATGGACTTGAAAGAGGGGCGAAAGATCCCTATGCAGTTCCATTGGGACGGCAATGCTTACGTCAGCGGGAAAGGAGACCTTGAAACGATCCCGTACAATGCGCTGGAATTACGGTGTGCAGAACGAGTTTTTTTCGTCGAGGGCGAGAAATGTGCTGCGGCACTTCAGTGGGACCTTGCGCAGAATCCTCCAGACGGTGAGATGCCGGCTGTGACGTGCATTAACTGCGGATGCGGAGCGTTTCAGGATGAGTACTGTGCGTGGTTTCACGGCAAGGATCTTTTGATCTTTCCCGACAATGACGAACCGGGCAGGAAGTTCGCACGGGAACTCGTTGAGAAGCTGACGCCGGTCTGCAAGCGCGTCCGGGTCTACAAATGGCCGGACGGCACGCCCGAAAAATGGGATATTGCCGACGAGATCATGAAACGCCGCGCGGAAGCAAAACCCGGATGAGTATCAGAGGTATCAGGGGTGTGCAGGGGCGTATCAGGGGCTGAGGTTCAAAACCCGGTTCAGAAAGGAAGGTTTTCAAATGTCAGGATAGTTTTCGGATAAATCGCTTTTCATATCGTATTTTACGGGACTTTCGATTAAAATCAGATTTTTCAGACCTGATATTCAGGGAAGGTACACACTTTTTTGACGTGTTCGGACCGGAAAAGTATCAGGGGTTCAAAGGCCGCCCTATCTTTTTTTTATTAATTAGGCAGAGAATAAATATTCAAGTTTAAATTAATATTAAAAGCATAAAGCGTGTCATTTTCCAACAACAACGGATTTTTTGCGGGGACGCTCCCCGCTGGAGTAACACAATGGACTATTTCAACGATGCCAACTGGGTCGAAGTACCCGAAAACTCAAACGGCGAGGAAGCGGCAAAGCTCCTCGCAGATGCCGGCGCGGTCAGTTCGGAACCTTCGGCCGTTCGTAAAAAACGGGGCAAAAAAGTCATTGCCGTCGGGTCGGAAAACGTTTCGGAGCATTCAACTTCGGAAACGATGGAAACTTCCGGCGTTTCGGGATCAGGAACGGAAAACGGAATCGGAGCTGGAATCGAAACCGCTGCGGAAACGAATACGGAAAACGTTTCGGAAACGAATTCTCCGAAAGAAGACCGACGGCCGAAAGTCTATACGGACGCGGCCTGCGATGCTTTCAAGTTCCTGAGCAGGTATCCGGAATGTTCTTTCGTTTACTTCAATTCCAGCTGGAGACATTACGACCCGGCGATCGGCTGGCATGAGATCCCCGATGAGTTCATGACGCATGAGATCGTCGATTATCTTGTCGAAAATCAGTACAAAGTCGATAAAAACGAGGCGGGCAAGATCCTTCTCGCGTTGACGCATTTTTGCAAGATCCGGACGCCGTTTGAACTCTTTGAGCCTGTTTTCTTTCTGGAAAATGACCGGCAGGCGATCACGGCAGAACATTCGGCAGGATGGGTCGCCTGTGAAAATGCGGTCTTTCACCTTCCTTCGGTCGCTTTGGCACTTTACCACGGCGCACCTTTTCCGGAGGATAAGATCCTTCCTCTGTCGTCCAGCCTTTTCATTCCCGGAAGGATCCCCTGTCGGCTTGATCCGGAAGCAGTCTGTCCAACCTGGGACGCTTTCATCGAAAGTGCCTGTCCCGACGACGCGCTTTCTCTTCAGGAACTTTTCGGCCTGAGCCTCACTTACGATCGGTCCTACAATGCGTTTTTTGTCATCTATGGACCTTCCGGAACGGGAAAAAGTACGTGCCTGAACGTTCTTCAGAGACTTAACCAGGGAACCGTCTCACAGGTCAGTCTCGGCCGTTTCGGCGAGCGTTTCTACATTTACCCGCTGAGTCAAAACCGCGTGAATCTGGTCCACGATATGGATTCCATCTATGAAGGCGACGGGTCGGTCTCACTGCGTGAAGCCGTCCTGAAAAGCGTCGCTTCCGGGGAATCTCTTGAGATCGAACGGAAACACAGACACGCGCAGCGCGAATACCTTCGGTCCCTTTGCGTCTTCGGAACGAACTCCCTTCCGCGGTTCGCGGATAAATCGGACGCGATCTCACAGCGTATGCGGATCATCCAGTTTCCGAACGTCTTTCGCGGTGAAGAAGGACAGATCCGGAGCCTGCATGACCTCCTTTTCAAGGAACTTGACGGGATCCTGCTCTGGGCTTTGCGCGGGTACGGCGAACTCCTTGCGTCAGGAAGAAACTCGGTCTATGAATCGGAATCGTCTGCGGAATTGAAGCTCAACGCCATCAAGGACAGCAGACCGGAGATCCAGTTCTGCGATGAGTGTCTCGAGTATGATGATTTCAGCGGGTGGGTCTCCACACTTGAGATCTACAAAGCGTACGACAAATTCTGCTCAGCACGCGGATATATCCCGGCAGGAATGTCGAAGGTCATTCCTTTGATCGTAGCTTACATGAAGGTCGAACCTGCGAAACGCGTTCGTATTTACGGACGTTTGGTAACTTCCGTGAAGGGATTTAGTCTTGCGGGAAAAGATGAATTTTGAAAATGGGTCCTTTCCAGCCCATTAGTAATTAAGCCAAACGAAAAACTCGATCGGGCCCGGAGAGTTTCTTTCTTTCGGAGGCCGGCCAGCGAGCCGGCCTCTATCGGGGAGGAATCTCCGAGCCGTTTTCCATTCAGGACCAGGTCCGAACAAGAAAAAAAAGAAAAAAAGAAAAAATTTTTTTTGAAAGGAAAAAATGGTTCGTCAAAAGGACTACATAGACCGCCATTCCCTGCATTATTCCGGATCGCTTCTTGATGCTGAATGGCAGCAGGACGCTTACGATATGCGGGCGAATGTTCATGCCGAAAAGTACCAGAAACACGCGGCCCGTGCTTCAGAGCGTCAGAAACGTCTTTCGGAAGAGGGACGCGAGATCGCGCCTTTGCCGGAGTGTGCGGATCCTGCGCTTGTGGACTCGTGCCGTCTTGACCTTCTGAAATTCATGCTGACGTTTGGCAATTCGTCCGCGTCCCCTGCTTTTCCGTCGCCGTTTTCGGACGCGCAGCTCTACGCGATCCGCGTCGTTCAGGAGACTCTTCTTCACGGCGGATCGCGTCCTTTGTGTCTTCCGCGCGGGTTTGGGAAATCGACGATCTGCGAGTGGGGGATCGCGTGGGCGCTTGCATACGGTCATCAGCATTTCATTCTGATCATTGCGGCCAAGACGGCGCTTGCGTCGCAGATCCTTGAAAACGTGAAGTGCATTATTTGTCAGAATGAGTTTTTCCAATCGTGTTTTCCTGCGCTATGCTATCCGATTGAGCGTCTTGAAAATTCACCAGGACGCGCTCCGGGTCAGCTCTTGAACGGCGTGCACACGAACATTAAGATCAACTCCCAGATCCTGATTTGTCCGACGGTTCCCGGTGCTCCATCGTCCGGGGCGATCGTGACGACTTCCGGTCTTGACAGTGCGGTTCGCGGTTTGAAAGTCGGTTCGTCACGTCCGACGGCGGTCATCATCGACGACCCGCAGACGGAACGTTCGGCCGCGAGCGTGACGCAGACTGAAAAGCGGTGGGAGTACCTTTCCGGAGCGGTCAAGGGTCTTGCCGGTCAGCAGACGAACCTCTCGATGATCGCGACGATCACGGTCATTCGTCCGGACGATCTTTCGGAGAAGATCCTGAAGGAATGGGGCGGCCGGCGTTTCGGGATCCTGCGGAGTATGCCGAAGAATATGGATTTCTGGCTGGAGTACGACAAACTGCGGAAGGTCGGGATCCAGAATCATCTTGAGACAGAGGACCAGATCCGCGAGGCGAATGATTTCTACCTTGCGAACCGCGAGACGATGGACGAGGGGGCGGAAGCGGAATGGGAGCATGGGTTTTCGCCGGTGGAACATTCGGCCGTTCAGCACGCGATGAATCTCTACTTCGCGTCCAAAAAGGCGTTCTTTTCGGAGTATCAGAATACCCCGCTTGCGCTTTATCAGCAGAGCCGGAATCTGGTTTACGAAGACATTGTCCGCAAGATCGTTCCGATTCAGCGTTCTCAGGTCCCGATCGACTGCGAGCGCGTCACGGTCGGGATCGACATTCAGCAGGATTGCCTTTACTGGGTCCTTTGCGCGTGGGGAAACGGTTTTCGCGGTCACGTTCTCGATTACGGACGGTATCCCGGCGGGGCTGCTTCCATTCAGAGTACCTTTCCGCTTGCGTCGGAGCTTGACGCTTTCTATCTGGCTCTGATGGATCTCTGTCCTCACCTTGCTTCCCGAAAATTCCAGCGTGCGGACGGTGCGGTACTTGAGATCCAAAAAGGCCTGATCGACGCGAACCGCGGGCTTTTTACGCCGCAGGTCCGAAAAGCGTGTTTCGATCTTGCGTCCGTTTTTGAACCGGTTTTCGGGTGGGGAAAAGGGGCGACGGACCTTTTCGTCCGCGGTCAGCCTCATCCCGGCGAGGAACGCGGCGACGGCTGGCAGCGTCCGGCACTTGTTCCCGCGAATCTCGTTCGCCATACCCGATACGATACCGACTACTGGAAGTCCTTCATTCGGACGTCATGGCAGTCTCCCGTCGGCGGCGCGGCTTCCCTGACGCTTTTCGACGGCGATGAAGTCATCCATTGGGATTTCATTCAGCAGATGCTTTCCGAACGTTCCGACGTTCTGGAAGGGAAACGCGGTACGATCGACAAATGGACGCTGATCCCCGGCCGCGAAAACCATCTCTGGGACTCCCTGGTCATGGCGGCGGTCGCGAACTCCGTCACCGGCGGTCATTTGGAAAGTGCGGCTCCGGCGACGGCAGGGCTTTCGCTTTATACCGGAAACTGGAATCTCATCGGAAGATGAACAGGAATTTCCACAGGAGGAATTTGATGAAAAAGAAACCGTATGTGATCCATCCGATCGAGCTGATGAATCTGAAATGTGCTGTCCGGTCCGCAGAGTGTATCGTTTCGCGATGCATGGATCCGGAAGTACAGAAGGCCGCGAAAGAAGCCTTCCTGAAACTTCAGGCTCTCCAGCGAATGATCGAACAGAAACAGAGTGTCCATTTTGGACAGTCGGCAATGATACCAGATGAAAAAGGAGAATAAAAATGCGTTCCATAGCGTTCATTCTGAAAACGAAGTCCTTTCAGACCGCAAACATGAAGCATGTTTCGATGATCATGGCGTTTAAGACCGGCGGCGAATTTTACATTTACCGCGGCGATCCATCCGGTCAAAACGGTGAACTGATCCCGTATGCCGGCCCAACCCATGAACCGAAGTATGCTTTCATGGAGGAGGTCCCCGATGATATTGAGATCCTGAGTCTGACCCTGAATTTTCAGCCGGAAGAAGGAAGTGCGGACGAATCCCTGAAACATATTGAAAGAAACAGAGGCTGTGATGAAGCGTTCTTCGGAAATATTCAAATGCGAGCAGTGCGGACTGCCGATGCGGTCCCGTCAGACGTGGATCAAGGGATCGATCCGTAAACGGCTTTACATTTGCCCGGCGTGCGGAAACTCTTTCACGACGACGGAGACCCGTGACCATAGTTCCAAAAATGAGTGTCCAAAAATGGACAGTCAGTGATTTGGCAGTAAAAAGACCATTCGGCAGAATGGTTTTTTTATTTTTTTATCTTTTTTTGTTGTCTATCGGATAGACAACAAGCACCCTCTTTCGAAGTGCTTCCATTCTGCGTTTTTTCTGGTAGAGTGTTTCACAGAAAGGAGAGAGGATATGTCTGAAGAAAAAGATCCTACGCTGCTTGAACAGATCCAGGAAGCCAAAAAGGCCGTCATTTCCGGCGGAGTTTCGGGAGTTTCCGGAGCCGGCATCAGTATTTCCTACATTTCGCCTGAGGTTCTCGACAAAATGGAACAGCAGGAACAGGCCCGTCAGGCGTCCGGTCCGGTCGTCGGACGGATCGTCAGTACTCCCTACGATAACCGCTGGTAAAGGTGTCTCATGTCCAGAAGATCCAAACGGAATCACAAAAAGATCTCTCATTCCCGGAC
>CAZRGJ010000141.1:0-6624 GCA_964599445.1 uncultured Planctomycetaceae bacterium
AGATCCGGCCGTGGAGTAGACGTGAAGTTCGCCTTCACCTTCCGGCTTTGGTTCTTTTTCCCACCAGATACCGCATTTGGTCGCGAGGACCACAGAATCACGGCGTCCGGCCAGTGCTTTACCGACGACCTCTTCCGAGTATCCGAAACCGTAAAGCGGGGCCGTGTCGATGAAATTGATTCCGTTATCCAGCGCGGAATGAATGGCGCGGATCGATTCACTTTCCTCCGCGCCTCCCCACATCCAGCCGCCGATCCCCCACGTTCCGAGCGCAACGACCGAGACGGAAATGTCGGTTTTTCCCAGCGTAATGTACTGCATCGTGTGTGGCCTTTCTTAAAAAAGTACGGGAGACGGCTGAAATGCCGCCTCCTCTGAAATTCCGCATTTTTACTGAAACACGCAGGATCCCAAAACGCACGGAGCGCCGAAACATTCCGTGCGTCAGGCGTCGTTTCGCTACTTCTTCAGCCGATAGAGTTCCAGTTCCCAAACGCGCGCGATGTAGCCCGGCACGTTGATGAAGAGGCGCATCTGATCGGTAGTCACGTCGTCAAATTCCACGCCGAGATCGCAGAATTTGTTTCCGGTGACTCCCGCTTTGGGAATGTTGACCCACTTGCCGTCCTTCTTGATCTGGAGCTGGAAATTATCGACCGGGGTCCGCGGTTTATCTCCGCCGGCCTGTCCGGTGACGATTCGCGCGGCGTTGAACGTGACCGGCTCATCCCAGGTGAATTCGACCCAGGTCTCCATCCGTTCGCTTTCTTTACCGTCTTTCGAGACCCAACGCGACGCATTATCGTAGACGTTCGCCTTGCCGTCGTTGATCTGGTGTGCCGGGTAGAGACCGGACGTGTGCTCGGAGGAGGCTTTCACTTTTGCGGAACGCGCGAAGTTGAGCCCTGCGGTGGAGAGCCATTTCGGCGTCTGGAGCGGCATTGCTTCTGCCGGCATTTCCGCGACTCCGGCTTTCATCAGCTCGATGAGTTCCGGAAGATGCTCTGCGTAAACGCCACGCGGGAGGCAGTCGTTTTTGCGGCAGACGCTCGCGGCCATGCCGACCACTTCACCCATCATTCCGCAGGTACGCATGACGCGGGTGGTGCCGAGTCCGATGTGGGTCACGCTGATGTTGCGGCCAGCCATGAAGAGATTTTCCACGTTCCGGCTGTAGAGCGTACGGTACGGGATCGCGTAGTGCGGCGGTTTGCGTCCGCCGGTGCAGTATGTGCGGAATTCATTGCCGGGGAAGTACTTCGAGTTATCCGGGTGCGGATAGTGAAGGTCGATGGACCACGTGCACGGCACGCAGCCGTCATCCCACTGCCGGTTTCCGGTGATGTCCTGCTCGCGAAGGACCACGTCGCCGAGCAGACGGCGGGATTCCCGCTTGCCGCCGATGTACGCAAGCCAGCCGAACTCGCGGTTTTTGACCATTTCCGCCCATTTGCCTTCTGAGTGATTTTTCATGTATGCCCAGTGTCCATACGCTGCGCGGATCGCATTGTCGCGGATGCGTTCAAAATCCCAGACCTGGTCGTACGTGAGTCCGGATTCCCAATCCCAGTCGCCGCGAAGCATCGGACGGATGCTTTCCTTGCAGAACTGATGCGCCCACGGCAGTTCCGGGAAGACGGTTTCGTGTCCCGCTTCCACCGTGTACCACTGGCAGGAGGCACCCATCGTCATTTTGTCCGGTTTGTCCGGAGCACTCGGTTCGTCAAAGTCCGCTTTCCCTTCACGTCCCATGAGCCAGTCCGCTCCCGCGAGGTACCCGACGCAGGCATCGCCCGTGCAGTCTGCGAAGAGTTTTCCGGTGAAACGCAGTTCCTTACCCGTTTCGATGTGTTTTCCGATGACCGCCGCGATCTGTGTGCTGTTTTTCTCAACTTCCGTCACGTGCATGGAGAAGTAAAGGTCAAGATTCGGGTACTTTTCGCAGATGGCGAGACGTTCCGCGTCTTTATAGTGTGCGGCTTCACGTGCGTTTCCGCCTCCCTGGGGACCCATCTGGTACGTCAGGCTTCCGATGTTGCGGTACGGAGGAAGATTCACGCCGCCGCCAAGGTGAACGCGAACTTCCGTCGACGCATTTCCGCCAAGGACCGGGCGATCCTGAACGAGCGCGACATCCAGACCAAGGTGTGCCGCAGAGCACGCCGCACAGACTCCAGCGATCCCGCCGCCGACAACGACCAGATCGTACGGTTTCTCACGCGCGTCGGGTGCTTTGGCCGGAAGATCCAGTGCCTTGCGGCGGATCGGATCCAGCGGCTCGGCATCGTTCGGAAGTGAGCATTCGGCAGACTGCGTGAAGAAAAGCGCATCAACGCGGCCGTCGAAGCCCGTCAGGTCCTCAAGCTCTACCGCGACGCTCTCGCCGTCCTTCGAAACGGTCAGAGACCCCGCCTTCTGCCAGCCCCACTTCGCGCCGTGGATGCCGAGCGTCTCACCAGCCGGTTTTCCGTTGAAGAGAACGCGGAATTTTCCCGGAGACCAGTCGCGCGCCAGCGTTTCTTCATCGAGATCTTTCGGGAACCACGTTGAGGCCCAGTTGCGCGTGCGGGCAAAGACCGTCCAAGTCCCTGCTTTCGGCAGAGTCACCGTCGTTTTCGCGTTCGCGACCGGTTTTCCCATGCCGTGCGCCAAAAGAATGACCGAGCCGGCGTCGCCCGGACGTTTGATGTCCATGAACTGCTGGTCCACGGCCCAACCGCCTTTTTCCTGGAAACTTTCGGCTTCCACGAAAACGGAGTCTTGCAGCGGACAGGATGCTGCTGCGTCTGCCGCAGAAACGTTCGGCAGGGACCAGCTGGAGACCGTCAGGCCCGCGAGAAGAAACGCGGCGGGAGTTAGAGTCAGTGTGCGGGAAAGCGTACGCCGAAACGTACGGGAAACTGTTTGCGTAAATCCGTGCGAATTAGGCAGGTGGTGCATAAAAAGCCCCTTTCTTGTTTTTTAAGTGAGCAAAATGTCTTTAACGTTCTCTAAAAATACGGTGCGTTTTGTTTTACGGAATGCTCGGAATGAGCGGAACGTCTGAAATCGCGGATGTGTCGGAATTTCAGAAAAAACGGCACAGTTGGAGAATTTTCTGGAAATTTTCCGGAAGACTTCTTCAATTTATCAGAAAGACGCCGTTTTGTCAAGACGTTCCGCACGTAAAGATGAAAGAAAATGAAAATTTTTGGAGAATGAGAAGTAAATCAAAACATGAAAAAACAGGAGGAACCCGAAAGAGGTCTCTCCTGCTTTTCTGCGTGGGGATTCAAACCGGATACGAATTCAGTCTAAATTTTGATCTGTTTTCAGTTAAATTTCAGCTTAATTCAGGGTTGGGTTCCTGTTTCGTTCCAGACGCACACTACTGAATGTCTTCCGGGCGTTTGCCGAAGAGGAGGAAGATCACGAACGCCGCGCCGAGCATGAACAGCGGGATCCGGTAGATCTTCGCCCAGTCATTGCACTGGATTTTCTGGTAGTCGGCCAGCGTCACTTTAATGTCCGCGTCCGCAACGTTTTCCGCTTTCGGATTCACGACTGCGTAGACCTGACGCAGCATTTCCTGAAGCATCGCCTGCGTGTAGAGCGTTTCGCCGAACGTCATTCCTTCCGCCGGAATGTCTGCAAGCGTCAGGACACCTTCTTTTGCAATCTGGTTCAGGTCCGCGGCTTTCGGGGCATTCGGATCCTGTTTCGTGACCAGACGGGAAAGGTCGAGATTCTGCCAGGCACTGTCTGCCAGAGCCGGGTCCGTCCATGCCGGAAGCGGGAAAGTGGGAGCTTTTTCTTCTTCTGCCGGAGCGGCTTCTTCAACCGGAGCAGCTTCTTCCACTGCGGTCGTGGAGGTCGTCGGATTCGGAAGTTCAGCCGGAAGGGCTTCGACCGGAGCGGCGGCTTCTTCAACTGCCGGAGCAGCTTCAGCCGGAGTTGCGGTTTCTTCGACTGCGGCGACGGCGGCCGGAGCTTCGTAGGTGAAGGTAGTCATCTGCGCCGGGTAGGCGGCCATGAGGTTTCCTGCGAGGACGGAACCGCAGACCTGACCAACGCCGAGGACGAGGGTCGCGATGAGGCCCTGAACGCTGGCTTTCATGTCGTCGGACGCTACTTTATCGCCGTACATGTAGGAGGCGACGTAGAAGAATGCGTAGGCCAGACCGTGGAGGGCGAGACCGACCAGAGCGAGAGCGAAAACCGGCTCCATGAAGCAGAAGTAGCGGAGGAACCAGGCCGCGATACCGATGAGCAGGACGTTTTTCAGACCGAAACGCGTCGTGAGGGCCAGCGGAGCGGGGTAGCCGTTCTGCATGAGCATCGGGACGCACAGCGTGAAGAAGAGACCGCACGCCGGGATACCCGCCAGCAGGATCGCGAGCACGAAGACGAAGAAGGCGGGTTTCTTGAAGAGCGTGAACGCTTTCAGACCCATGACGTCACCATCCGCGGAACCTTTCGGCGGGGTGTTCGGCAGCGTCAGCGCATAAACGGCAAGGAGGAAGCAGCAGCCGGCAGCGACGTAGAAAAACTGGTTCGTGGCTCCGCCTCCGAAGAACGCCTGAATGAACAGCACGACGGCGATCCAGCCCATCGTACCGAACATGAAGACACGCGGCGCATTGTCGCGGTTCGGAACGTGCTCGAAAACGATCGAGTTCATCAGAGCCATCGTCGGCATATAGCACATACCAACGGCAATCATCGCCAGAAGCATCGGCATGAATGCGGTCTGCGTGCCGGCGAAGCAAAGCAGAATACCGGCGAGAAGGTGAAGGAACGCAAGCACTTTCTGCGCGGCGAAGTAGCGGTCCGCCAGCGGAGCGACGAGCATCGGAGCGAGAATGGCGCCGATCGGAATCGCTGCACCGATCCAGCCGACGTGATTGCCGGGGAAGTTCAAGACATTGGCAACATAGCCGGTCAGGGCGAAGCCGTAGCTTCCCCAAATGGCGAACTGGAGGAAATACGCAAGCGACAGACGCGGATACGCGGCTGCCACGGGGGTCTTTTCAGACATGGAAGGACTCCTTTTAAATGAATGAACTAAACTGTATTTTGTTTTTCCTCACCTCTTGCGGAGGGAGGCTGATTTGAAAATATGCGTCCGCACGGCACGCAGTCAGACTCATTGCCCGTCAGCAGGCGAAACCAGCTTCACGGCGGTTCCGTACGCCAGGACTTCCGCGGCATTCTGAACGACGGCACTCGTTGCGTAACGCACATTCACGATGCCGTCCGCTCCCATCTGGGCCGCCTGTTCGCACATTCGGCGCGTCGCGATGGCGCGTGCTTCCTGCATCATTTCCGTGTATCCTTTGATCTCACCGCCGATGATGGTCTTCAGACCGGCCATGAGGTCACGCCCAATGTGCTTGGATTGAACGACCGCTCCCTGCGCGATGCCGAGAACACGGTAGGAAGCACCCGGAATATTTTCAGTCGTGGACATGAACATGAGCTGGCTCCTTTTAAATTAAAAATGAAACGGCTGGGTGTGAGTACTTATCCAAAGCCCGCAGCCTCCCCGAAAGAGGAGGCTTGGGTCTCAACGTCAGTGACCTGCGGAAAAAGAGCCGCAGCCCGCTGTTTATTTCACTTCAAAACGGAAGACCGTGACCGTACGGTATTTTTCGCCCGGCCGCAGGATGGTGGACGGGAAGTCCTTCTGGTTCGGGGAATCCGGATAGTGCTGCGTTTCGAGGCAGAGACCGGAGCGTTTGCCGTAGGCTTTGCCGCCTTTTCCGACGAGCGTACCGTCAAGGAAGTTGCCGCAGTAGAACTGCACGCCCGGTTCCGTCGTGTAGACGCTCAGCTGACGGCCTGTGGTCGGTTCGTAGAGGACCGCGGCGGGTTCCATCTCGCGATTTTTGAAATCGCCCAGTTCATGCGGTTGGCTCAGGACCCAGTTGTGGTCGTATCCGCCGCCGATCTTGAGCTGTTCGTAGTCCTGTTCGATCCGTTCACCGATTGCGGTCGGTTTACGGAAGTCAAACGGCGTGCCGGCGACATCGCGCAGTTCGCCGGTCGGGATGAGCGTTTCGTTCACGACGGTGAATTTGTCGGCGTTAAGCGTCAGAATGTGATCCAGGATCGTCTCGTTCCCCGCACCCTTCAGGTTGAAGTAGGAGTGCTGCGTGAGGTTCACCGGCGTCGCTTTGTCGGTGGTCGCGCCGTAGAGGACGATGAGCGAATTATCTTTCTTCGGCAGGATGTAGTTCACGACGACTTCCAGTTTGCCCGGGAAGCCTTCTTCGCCGTCTTTCGCCGTCATGGTACACTTCAGGATCATCGCCTTTTCGCTGTCGAAGGATTCGATGTCCCACATTTTGCGGTTGAATCCGACTTTACCGCCGTGCAGACACGTGATCCCGTTTTCGTTTTTCGTGACCTGGTATTTTTTGCCGTCGATCGTGAACTGACCGTTCGCGAGGCGGTTTCCGTAGCGTCCGACCACTGCGCCGAAGTACGGGCAGGAATCTTTTTCGTAGCCTTCGACCGAGTCGAACCCAAGGACGACGTCATCCATCTTGCCGTTTTTATCCGGAACGACGATCGACGTGACCAGAGCACCGTAGCTGCTCACCTTCACGACCATTCCATTGTCGTTGGTCATCGTGTAAAGTT
>CAZRGJ010000141.1:6634-6944 GCA_964599445.1 uncultured Planctomycetaceae bacterium
CCAGTCGGAAACATCGATACCGGCAGCACTGGCGATCCCGGAGGCTGCGATGGCTGCGATCAGAGCGAGGCTGGACATGAAAGTGGGTAATTTGGACATTCAAAACTCCTTTATGTGAGTAAATTTTTGAAAACCTGATTTTATGGACGATTTCTTGACAGTATACCAGCAGACGGGCCGAATGGCAAGGTCCTTCCCCGCGGAAACAGGAAAAAAATGGGAAAAAAGAGGAAAAAAACAAGAAAACCATCAAAAGTTTTTAGGCTCATCCGACAAGTGCGTACCTGGCTTGATGGATATTGAGGATCTT
>CAZRGJ010000142.1:0-6848 GCA_964599445.1 uncultured Planctomycetaceae bacterium
TAAAATTTTGACAATTTACCCCCTTGACTTGAATACAGAAACTCCAAATTCCCCTCCTAAAATGAGGGGAGGCTAATAAAATGCCGGAAGCGCAAGACCGGGATCCTGCGCTTCCTTTCAGTTTTCAGGTACTGAGATCAACTTGAAACTCAGTTCTGAGCAGTTTCAGCGGGGACGGCTTCCGGAGGGCATGGAGGACAAACCGGGACCATCACCTTCACCGGGACCTGGACACAGGTGACGCGCGGAACGCAGCGGGAGACCATGTACGGGACCTTCTTGGTGACGCACTGAACTTCATTCACCGTACGAGTGTACTGGACCGGCTTGCAGACCGTGTACGGGACTTTGCACGTACGCTGTTCGCAGACCATTTTGCACACTTTGTAGCAGACCTGACGCTGACGCGGTTCGCAGACGAACTTCAGCGTGCGGTAGCAGACCGTCTTGCAGCGGGTCTCGGGGACCATCTTGCAGACGCGGTACGTCTTCACACAGGTGCGGGTCTCGGGGACCATCTTGCACACTTTGTAGGTGCAGGTACGGGTTTCCGGAACCATCTTGCACACTTTGTAGGTCTGGAGGCAGGTGCGCACTTCAGGCACCATTTTGCAGACTTTGTATTCGCAGGTGCGAACACGGGTCTGCGGGACCATCTTGCAGACGCGATACGTGCAGACGCGGGTCTCGGGGACCATCTTGCAGACGCGGTAATTGCAGGTGCGGACTTCCGGGACCATCTTGCAGACACGGTAGGTGCAGACGCGGGTCTCGGGACCATCTTGCAGACACGGTAGTTCTGCATACAGGTGCGGACC
Source organism: uncultured Planctomycetaceae bacterium (assembly GCA_964599445.1). Lineage (GTDB taxonomy): Bacteria > Planctomycetota > Planctomycetia > Pirellulales > Thermoguttaceae > RGIG3701. Next base: position 819 of record CAZRGJ010000142.1, read on the forward strand.
TGCGGGACCATCTTGCAGACCTGGTAGGTGCAGGTGCGGGTCTCGGGGACCATCTTGCAGACGCGGTACGTGCAGACGCGGGTCTCGGGGACCATCTTGCAGACGCGGTACGTGCAGACGCGGGTCTCGGGGACCATCTTGCAGACGCGGTAATTCTGAACACACGTGCGGACTTCCGGAACCATCTTGCAGACACGGTACTGGCAGGTACGGACGCGGGTCTCGGGGACCATCTTCGTCACGGTGTACGTGCAGGTGCGCTGCTGCGGGACCATGCGGGTCACCGGGCAGGTGTACGTGCAGGTCACGACTTCCGGAACCATTTTGCACACATTGTAGTAACAGGTCTTCGTGCGGCACTCACGCACCCAGCGGGTCACGTTGTACGTGCAGACTTTCTTGCAGGTCTGAGGAACCATCTTGCAGACGGTGTACGGAACACAGACTTCTTCGACGGTCGGGACCATGCGGGTGCACTGGACCTGACGCTCGCAAACCTGCGGGCACCAGACGCGCGTGGGACGCATACACTGCGGATTGCACGGATCCGGAACGCATTTCGTCGTCCAGTATCCGCCGCAGGTCTTCACAGTGCGGCATTCCGTGACCGGTTTGCAGACGACACGGCGGCAAACGCGCGTGCGCTGTTCCTGAACGCGGACCCATTTCGTATAGCACACTTCCCGCTGACGCTGTTCGCAGACCGGGACGCAGACCGAATACGGGATCTGACGGCAGCGCTGTTCCATCACACGGCGGTAGACCGTCTTCTGGTACTGCTTCTGCACACATTCCGTCACCGGAACGCAGACCGTATAGGTGCGCTGACGCTGTTCACACACCGGCTTGCAGACCGTGTACTGGATCTGACGCTGGCGGGTCTCCCACACCGGCTTGCAGACCGTGTACTGCAACTGACGCTGACGGCATTCCCACACCGGTTTCTGGACCGTGTAGGTACGCTGACGCACTTCCCACACCGGCTTGCAGACCGTGTACTGACGCTGACGGCATTCCCAAACCGGCTTGCAGACCGTGTACTGACGCTGGCGCGTTTCGTACGTCGGAACACAGACCGTGTACTGGACCGGACGCTGGTGAGTTTCCCAGACCGGCTTCTGAACGGTGTACTGACGCTGACGGCATTCCCAGACCGGGACATTCACCGTGTACTGACGCTGACGCACTTCCCACACCGGCTTGCAGACCGTGTACGTACGCTGGCGCGTTTCATACGTCGGAACACAGACCGTATACGGGATCTGACGGCAGCGGGTCTCCCACACCGGTTTCTGAACAGTATATTGAACCTGACGCTGACGGGTCTCCCAAACGGGTTTCTGGACCGTGTAGGTGCGCTGGCAGGTTTCCCAGACCGGCTTCTGGACCGTGTACTGGCACTGACGCTGGCGAGTTTCCCACACCGGGCGCATGACCGTGTACGTCACGTTTTTCGAACAGGTTTCCCAAACAGGGCGTCTGACCGTGTAGTTTTCCGTGCGGACACGATTTTCCCAAACGGGTTTCTGAACCGTGTACGTCACGTCCCGATAGCAGAGTTCGGGGACCATTTTCGTGCAGGTGACCGTTTTCGGCACACAGACACGCTCAGTCACGTTGCGATAGCAGGTAAAATCCTGCCGCTCCCAGACGACCTTCCTGCAATTTTTCATGACTGTGTGGCATTCCATCTTCACGCACTCATACTGAGGGCAGACCTTGACGCATGGGCAGCATCGCACCGCGCCGCAGTATCGTGCTTCGGCTGGAGACGCACACAACATTGCGAGAAGGAGTATCGCAGAGACCGATAATCCTAACACATTTTTCATTATTGCATCCTCCATGGACATGAACTCGACTCCATACCCCTCCCAGGTGCATGGATCGACCATTACTCAATCAGTTTTTCGGTAAATATTCCGCATCCCCTTGATATTTTCAAGGTAATCTGCAATATTTCCACAAAAAAAACAGTCTGATTAATTAAATTATACACCGCCAATTGACAAAATCCACCATTTCGCCCATCTTTTGGTGGAAATTTGGGAAATTTCTATTTATTGGGTGCAAATATGAGGATTGCGCAAAATAAATAAAATACATCTCCCGGTCCAAAATTGGGAAATTGGTTTCTGGTGAATTTGTTCTATTATGCGGGCTGGTCAAATATGCCGAGCTGACGACATCCTTTCCTAAAAACTTACTGAAAACTGGCGAAATCCATCCTTCGTCCCATGGAAACACCGGTTCCGGCGGACCAGCTTCTCTGCAGCGTCCTGCAAAAATGGTCTGCTTTCATGGTTTTCGGGCAGAAAAACACTTCGCGCTTTTTCGTTCATCGGTTTTTATGTTCCGCATAAACAGAAGAAATCTTTTAAATTTTTACTTTTTCGGCAGGAATGAAGAAATTTTAAGTACCGGGAGCCTTTAAAAATAAAAAAGCCTGAGATCTCTGACGAAATTTCAGGCGAAAAAGTCGGGGCAAGAGGATTTGAACCTCCGACCCTCTGCTCCCAAAGCAGATGCGCTAGCCAGACTGCGCTATGCCCCGATGCATCCATTTAATCTTACACGAATTTGAATTTTTTGCAAGAGGGGGGAGGCGATTTTTTCTGTTTTTGTCGGAAATCGTGCAATCTCCATATTTTCAGCGAAATTTCAACAGGGCGGGTATTGTGTTTCTTTTAAAATGGCGTATAATGGGGACAGAATCGAAAATGTTTTCGATAGTCCACTTTATCCAATCATTTCTGAGGAACGCACATGAGAAAAATTCTAGTCACGAGCGCCCTTCCGTACGCCAACGGACCGATCCACATCGGACACCTCGTAGAATATATCCAGACGGACATCTGGGTCCGCGCCCAGCGTCTGCGCGGAAACCGCTGCATTTACATTTGCGCGGACGACACACACGGCACCGCCATCATGATCCGGGCGAATAAAGAAGGGATCACGCCGGAAGAGCTGATCGCCAGTGTGCGTGAGCAGCATCAGGCATCTTTCCGCGAGATGGATATTGAGTTCGATCACTACGGAAGCACCAATGATGCGGAGAGCCGCGAGACCTGTGCAGAGATCTGGGCTGCGCTGCGCAAAGAAGGCCTGGTGCATGAGAAGAAGATCTCTCAGCTCTTCGACACGAAGGAAGGGACGTTCCTTGCCGACCGGTTCGTGAAGGGGACCTGCCCGAAATGCGGGGCGGAGGATCAGTACGGCGATTCCTGCGACAAGTGCGGCGCGACGTACACTCCGACCGACCTGAAAAATCCCGTCAGTACGCTTTCCGGAACGACTCCGGAGCTGCGGGATGCGGAACACCTCATGGTCGAGATCGAACGCCTTCGTCCTTTCCTGACCGAATGGACGCAGAACGGCGGGCACTTGCAGGATGAGATCGCCAATTATCTCGCGAACTTCTTCCTGAAAGACGAGCTGCGCGACTGGGACATTTCCCGGCCGGCACCGTACTTCGGATTTGAGATCCCGGATTCTCCCGGAAACTACTGGTACGTCTGGTTCGATGCGCCGATCGGGTATGTGGGATCGACGCGCGTCTGGTGTGCGAAAAACGGCGAGAACTGGGAAAAGTGGTGGAAAGATCCGGAAACCGAGATCCATCATTTTATCGGAAAGGACATCACGTACTTCCACACGCTCTTCTGGCCTGCGATGCTGAAGGTCGCCGGTTTCAATCTGCCGGAGAAGATCCACATTCACGGAATGCTCACGACCAACGGCGAGAAAATGTCGAAGTCGAAGGGGACGTTCATCAAGGCGGATACCTATCTCCGTCACCTTGACCCGGCGTACCTCCGCTACTATTTCGCCTCGAAGCTGACCGGAAGCGTGGACGATGTGGACCTGAACTTCACGGATATTCGCGATAAAGTGAACGCGGACCTCGTCGGCAAACTCGTAAATCTTGCGAGCCGGACGGCGAAATTCATCCGCGAGCAGGGAACGTCGGCATCCTATCCGGAAGACGGAGGACTCTTTGCGGCAGGCGCAGCGCAGGCGGATGAAATTGCGCAGGCGTACGAAGAATGCGATTTCGCCAAAGTCACGCGGCTCGTCATGGCGCTTGGCGACCGGGCGAACAAATTCGTCGAAGAGCACGCGCCGTGGGTCCTGCGCAAGGATCCGGAACGTGCGCAGGAGCTGCAGGATGTCTGCTCTGTCGCGCTGAATCTTTACCGTCAGATGGTGATCTATCTGGCGCCGATTCTTCCGAAGCTCGCGAAACAGTCTGCCGAGCTTCTGAACGAAAACGCGGCCGACTGGACGTTTGAGTCGGTCAAGACGCCGCTTGCCGGCACGAAAGTGAATGAATTTACCCATTTGATGACCCGTATGGACGAGAAAGCGATCGAAGCGATGATCGAAGAAACGAAAATTGAAAATCAGCCCGCAGAAGAACAGAATGCGGAAGAAACGAAATCCCAGTGGGACGACAGTGCGCAGCCGCTCGAAGATGAGCCGCTGGATGCTCTCTGCACGATCGATGATTTCTGCAAGGTGGACCTCCGTGTTGCCCGCATCATCATGGCGGAGGAAGTTCCGGAAGCGCGGAAGCTCCTGCACCTGACCCTTTCGCTGGGCGGCGGCGTGACGAAAAACGTCTTTGCCGGCATCAAGTCGGCGTACAAACCGGAGGATCTTCTTGGACGTCTGGTCGTCTGCGTCGCGAACCTCCAGCCGAGACAGATGAAATTCGGTCTCTCGGAAGCGATGATCTGCGCGGCAGGACCCGGCGGAAAAGACATTTTCGTCCTCTCGCCGGATTCCGGAGCACTTCCGGGACAGAGGATCCACTAATTCCGTAAATTCCAGAATCGAAATGCGTTCAATGATCCGCAGATACCGGAAAATGCTTTTTCGGTGCCTGCGGATCGTTGATTGAAAGAGGAAGGAAGAAGACGTAAATTTCAGCAGCAAGAAAATGGCCGGGTGGGTAAGAGCGTATTTTGAAACGAATTTTGTGCTGAGGATCACGGTACAGACCGCGACCCGCCTGCCGAATGGAGCATAAAAAAACCGTTTCCGAAACGAGTTCGAAAACGGCGAATGTGGAAAATGGCAAGATCCGGTCAGAAAAACCAAAACGCGGTCAGCGGCAAACGGTTTGACTGCCGGCGGTGAGTTCCTGGAATTCGTGTCCGGTCATGCTGCCGCACAGATTGCCGGAGGACGGCGTGAAGCGGTGGTCCTCAGAGGTCTCATCGCAGGCGACGAACTGATCCATGCAGTTGGGGCAGGTCAGACTCATGCCGAGATACTGACTGCGGATCTGCATTCTCTTGCCGCAGGTTGGGCATTCCTGAACGAAGTAAGCGGCGGTTTCCATATTTGACTCCCTGAAAATAAACTGGAACAGGATCTGTGGTTTTCAATAAACTGGGTGAATCATAAATTCCCGTTGGAAACATGAAACAGTGGGAATCCGGAATCGCCGGCCGTTCCCTTTCTGCTGCCAAAGGAGTCCACGAACTACTCACGAGGAAAGAAAAGGTTTCTAGGTTTGGAGGATTATCCTACCAGAAATTTGAAAAATTTCAAGGGGGAGGGGAAGCAGGCAAAACGGGGACGCAGGGGCGTTGGTGTGCCGGGATGGAATGGAAAGTCCGCTGAAATCAGTGTTTTTCTATCGAATACGGAGGGCACACCGTGTTGAAGAATGCTGAAAATTTTTTCAAAAAATTTTTTCCGGAAAAAAGAAAATGCCGAAATGCTTGATTTTTTTCTGAAAATGGGAGGGTTGGCGAAAATGGGAAGTTGATGTCTTTTGCACATTTTCGACAAATATTGAAAGTATTTTTGGAAGATGCGGGGAAGCAGTTGACTTTTTGGGCGGGGTGTGCTATAATGCGTATGTCTGAAGTTTCAGAATGTGCTTTTTGGGGGACCGTGTGCATCCCTCCGCAATATTTGAGGCGAAATTGCCGCATGGGTCCCGGCACAGGTAAATCAAGATCCTGAAAGGAATTAAGAAAATGAAAAAAAGTCGTTTTGTTCCCGCCGCCGGTC
>CAZRGJ010000143.1:0-6804 GCA_964599445.1 uncultured Planctomycetaceae bacterium
GAATTCCGCATCGCCCGGGGAGCCGATCCGTTGAAGGACCAGTCGTACGTGCTGCACCGGATCCCGCGGGAAAAACTTCCCCGACTCCTCTTTCCTCTTGGAGACCGTACGAAGGAAGAGATCCGAATGATGGCGGAGGATGCGGGGATCCACGTCGCGCATAAGCGGGACAGCCAGGAGATCTGCTTCGTTCCGGATGGAGACCATGCCAGATTCGTGAAGGAGCAGATTTTTCGCGAAACGGGTGTGTATCCGGACACGAAAGGGAATTTCTTCACGACGGACGGCAAAGATCTGGGACCGCACGAAGGGATGGAACGCTACACGGTCGGACAGCGAAAGGGACTGCGCCTGGCGTTTCGCGAGCCTCATTTTGTCGTGCGTCTGGAACCGGAAACCAATCGGGTCATTCTGGGGCTTCATGATGAGCTTGCCCGCACGGAACTGCGAGCCTCGGAGGCCGTCTGGCAGATCCCGACGCCAACGGAAGCATTTGAATGCGAAGTCAAGATCCGCTACCGTTCCCCATCCGTTCCTGCGCGTATCGTTCCGGAAAAGGACGGGAAATTCCGGATCGAGCTCCACACGCCGGTCTTCGGCATCGCTCCGGGACAGGCGGCTGTCTGCTATGCGGGTGAAACGCTCCTCGGCGGAGGCTGGATCGACTGAGAAGAGCAACTGAACATAAAAAAACGGCAGAAGCGATCCTTTTTCGGAAGACGCATCTGCCGTTCTTTTTCATGCATTGCGGCGTTTCCATGCCTCACTCATTTCGCCGACTCTCACGCATTCAGTTTGCGGGACCGGTCCGATCATTTCTCCAGGGATCCGCCGGTCATTTCTCCAGGTACTCTTCACTTCCATTCATCCAGAGACGGTTCATTCGGGCAATATTCGCCCGGAGGGATCTCAGGAGCTGAATGTACGTAAAGACGGCAAAAAGCAGGCACGCCGCCAGGACCCACTGAAGCCCGGAGATGACGGTCATGCTGTTTGCGGGATCCTTCAGCAGCCACGGAACGAGCGTCACGGCCAGGAAAAGCAGAATGGCATAAAAAACGGATCGATGGACGGTCCGAAGATGCTTCAGAGCCTCCGGTTCACCAAGGAACAGGGAAAGACGCAGCAAATTCTGAAGCCATTTCTGCCACGCAAGGAGCAACAGAAGCGGCAGAAGGAACGAAATGAGCATCCCGAGCACGAGTGCGCCATACCAGACGAAACCGGCTCCCCAGGCTCCCGGAAGAATGTTTCCCGGCACCTTCGCACACCATGAGGTACCGACCATATTCAGGAGCGTCCCGGCCAGCATGATGAGCATGACCAGCCCGACAGGCTGAACGGCTTCCTCGATCGGAAGTTCGTCTTTCAGCTCCAGGTAAAGTTCCTCGGGAGCAAGTGCCTGCAGTTGCGCCAACCGTTCTTCGGTCAAGCTACGCGCAAAGTCGGCAAACTTTTCCGAACGTCCAAAAGTCAGAGTCAGGACAGCGATCAGCAGCAGGAAAGCCGCCGTCAGGATCAGATCCGACCAGATGAGCAGTCCCATACCGCGGCGTACCGGCTCAAGGCCCCTGGGATCACATGGAAACCGCAGGGAATAGTCTCCGAAATCGCGAACGATCCCATCCGGTTCCGAAGCAGAAGTACCTAAATTGGAAAACGGTGAATTCATGAAAAGCCGTCCTTAAAAAAATCTGAAAAAATCGTACTCTGAAAAGAAAAAATCCGCAGACGCTCCCGGCGTTCCCCAAAATCGGAGACACAGGGGGCCCGTTCCCCCCGTTTTCTGGATGCGTCTGAGGCTCAATTCCCTCTAATTATAGGCAAAATCCGCAAAATGTCAAATGTTTCAGCTTGAAAAAAGAAGAAAAAACGAAAAATTGCAAAAAAATTTTCCTCCCCCCCTGTGAAAAGTCTAAAAATTCGCTATAATGTACTGCATTGGTATTTGTGTTTAATCGTTCATTCCGATTTCATGGAATGATTGGGACTCAAACTTAAACAGGAGATTTACCGTGGGAACAAAAGTATCCGGAAAAGGTCGTCGCAAGATCGGTCGTAAAAAGAGAAAGATGCGTTCGAGAATTCGTCATCGTAAATAATTGCGGCGCAGGATCGGTATTTTGCCGTTCCTGCCTGTTTTGATGTCGTGAGGCGAGTGAGCGATCTGACGTTCCGATCTGCGACTGAACGGTTTCGTTCCTGCTCTCTCTGCTTCATTGAATTCGACGCAGTTGAATTTTCCGATCCGGCACAGATATGGAGTTCTGCTCCCGATTGCTTTTGTTTCGTTAAGAAAGCGGAAATTTGACTGATTGGCGTTAAATCCGGTGTGTATCTGGCACTGGATTTTTTTTTGGAAAGGTCCACCATGGCTCCACATCCCGGTTCAGTTAGCGTTCAGCATCAGAAAAAACGGATCCAGATCATTGGTGCCCGAGTGCACAATCTGAAGGACGTCAGTGTCGACATTCCGCGAAACCGGCTCGTCATCATCACCGGGCCGAGCGGTTCAGGGAAGAGTTCGCTGGCGTTCGACACGCTGTACGCAGAAGGTCAGCGGCAGTACATCGAAAGCCTTTCCGTCTATTCCCGTCAGTTTTTTCATCAGATGGAACGTCCGGATGTGGACCGGATCGAAGGGCTTCAGCCGACCATTTCCATCGACCAGCACTCCGGGATCAGTAATCCGCGCAGTACCGTCGCGACCGTGACGGAGATCTACGATTACCTGCGTCTTCTCTACGCACGTCTCGGCAAAGCGGTCTGTCCGAAATGTTTCCGTCCGATCCGTCCGCAGCTTCCGGAGCAGATCTTCGACACGCTGAGTGCCTATCCGGAAGGAACTCGCATGATGCTTCTGGCCCCGATCGTGCGGAAACGGAAGGGGAACTGCCTCGACGTTTTTGAGCTGATCCGCAAGGCAGGCTATGTGCGTGCGCGGGTCGACGGCGTCATTATGGAACTGGATCAGGTGAAGGCACTGGACATCCGCACGCCGCACACGGTCGAAGCGATTGTGGACCGGATCGTGATTCGGGAAGCGTCGCGGCCTCGGCTGACGGAGAGCGTCAATCTGGCTCTGCGTCACGGCGGAGGTCAGATCATCGCGACGATCGAGCACACGACACCGCAGGGAAATGTCTGGAAGGACCGGATCTTCTGCACGAAAAACATGTGTCCGGTCTGCGGGATCAAATTCGACGTTCTGGAACCCCGAATGTTTAGCTTCAACAGTCCGTACGGCGTCTGCACGACGTGCGAGGGGTTCGGCTACCTGGAAAAATTCGACCCGGATCTGGTCATCTCGGACCGTTCGCTTTCTCTGGCTTCCGGAGCCGTCGGGATCTGGAAGAATCTTCCGGAACAGACGCTTCGCAGTTTCCGCTCCCGTCTTTCTTCGTGTCTAGCAGTTCTCGGCATCCGCTGGAACACACCGCTGGACCGGCTGAATGAAACGCAGATGGACTTCCTTCTTTACGGATCCGGAAGTGACCTTTTCGATCTGAATGAGTACCTTGGGACTGTCGCGGCATTGCGCAACGCGTCGAGTACCGAGATTCAGAAAGCGGCCCATCTGATGGAGCGTGCCGGACAGGAAAGTCCGTCGGATCTGGAAGAAAAAGCGGCGATGAAAGGCACTTTTAAGCCGACGATGAAGCAGGAAGACGACGGGATCTCGCTGGCTGCGGTACGTGCGTTTGACGAAGAGGATTCCGAAGACGGTTTCTCTGCATCTTCCCCAAAAAACCGGTCCGCAAAAGCATCGACTGCGAAAACGGTAAGATCCGCAGGAAAAAAAGCCTCGGTGCCTGCCCAGAACGGAAATGCAGCCGACAGCGAAACGGTCGATCTGGATATTTCCGACTCTCAGAAAAAAGATGCGGAAAACGGCACAGACGACTCCATGATCGACTATGGCGCGGACATTAAATCGGATAGTTCCGACTCCTTCGTCGATCTCGCCTCCTCTTCGTCCCTTTCCTTAAGCGCAAGCGGCATCGATCTGACGGCGAGAACCACGATATTCCGTAAACTTCCTGAGATCGGAGAAAAAGTCGAGGGGATCTTCGACATTCTGAACGACGAGTACCAGAACGGGACTTCCCTTTCGTTCCGCAGTACTCTGGAATCGTGCCATGGCCGCGTGACCTGCCCGACGTGCAAAGGGGCGCGCCTGCGAAAAGAAGCACTCAACGTCCGGATCGGCGACCTGAAACGAAAGGACTTCATGCGTCCGCATACGATCCAGGAACTGACCGCGCTGAATATTCTGGATGCACTGAAATTCTTCGAAAATCTGGAATTCGACGCAGAAAATGAACTGCCGATCGCCGAGCCGCTCATCTCGCAGATCGTTCCACGTCTGAAATTTCTGCAACAGGTGGGACTTGGCTACCTGACGCTCGATCGGTCTGCGGATACGCTGTCCGGCGGAGAACTTCAGCGTGTGCGTCTTGCCGGCGGTCTCGGTTCCGGACTGGTCGGCGTCTGCTATGTGCTCGACGAACCGTCGATCGGTCTGCATCCGCGCGATAATCAGAAACTCATCGAAACACTGCGTCAGCTCCAGCGCATGGACAACACGGTCCTGGTCGTCGAACATGACGATGCGATCATGCGTCAGTCCGACTGGATCATCGACGTCGGTCCCGGTGCGGGTGTGCATGGCGGAACGATCGTCGCAGAAGGAACTCCGGAAAGCATCCAGAATCATCCGCGCTCCCTGACCGGCAAATACCTGCGTGAACATCAAAAGTACGCACTCCGCCGAAAACGCCGTTCGATCAACACGCGCACGCGCTTCGTGACCATCGAAGGGGTCCGGACGAACAATCTGCAGGACGTCACGGCCGTCTTCCCGCTGAAGCGGTTCGTCTGCATCACGGGGGTGAGCGGTTCCGGAAAAAGCTCGCTCGTAAACGAAACGCTCGCACCGGCCATCATTCGCCGACTGGGGGGAGTCTCGGCAAAACCGGGACCATTCACCGCACTGAAAGGCGCAAACCGGATCGAAAAAGTCATTCTGGTGAATCAGGCACCGATCGGACGCACACCGCGAAGCAATCCGGCCACGTATCTCGGGATCTTTGATGAAATACGCAAAGTCTTCACCGAAACGCGCGAAGCAAAACAGCGCGGATACAAAATCGGACGGTTCAGCTTCAATGTACGCGGAGGACGCTGCGAACACTGCCAGGGACAGGGCGTCCAGAAGATCGAAATGAACTTTCTCCCGAACATGTACGTCCAGTGCCCGGAATGTGAAGGAAAGCGCTTTAACCGTCAGACGCTCGAAGTCACCTACAAAGGGAAGTCCATCGCCGACATTCTGAAAATGAAGATCGAAGATGCCGCTGAATTTTTTGAAAACTTCCCGACGATCCACCGTCCGCTTCAGAGTCTGATTTCCGTGGGACTCGGCTACCTGGAACTCGGTCAGCCTTCCACGACACTTTCGGGCGGTGAAGCGCAGCGTATCAAACTCGCGCTGGAACTCGCGAAAACGTCAAGCGGCGACACTCTCTACATTTTGGACGAACCGACGACCGGTCTGCATTTCGCGGACATTGAGAGGCTCCTGAACGTTCTCCATGATCTGGTGGACCGCGGGAATTCCGTTTTCGTCATCGAGCACAATCTGGACGTCATGGCCTCCGCGGACTGGATCATTGATCTGGGACCGGAAGGCGGGAGCGGCGGCGGCCAGATCGTGACGGCCGGAACCCCCGAAGAAGTCGCGGAAATGCCGAAAAGCAGAACGGGTATCTTCCTGAAAGAGCACCTCACGCGCTGAAAAAGTATACTGTTCATGGGAAAATATGGAAGATCCGCAAAAAATGGTCCATCCGACAAATACGCCTGCTTCAACTACAGAGAACACAGAAAAGGTGAGAGCACACTAAAAAAATATTTTGACGTGAATTCCGCCCCAAACACGAAAATACACAAACGATTTCGAGCCTCTGCGTATTTTCGCAATTTTTGTGTTTCCTTTTATCGGAAACGCCTTTTGCGAGTGAAAGCCTCCTTCAACCAGTTGAAGTATTTGACCGCGTTGTGGAAAATCTGGAGTTTCTCGCCGTTTACCGGGATCCATTCACGATGTTTCCCGTGAAGGAATTTCTTCGGAAAATGAGTCAAATGAAGGAGATCCCGCAGGAATTTCGTCCGTCGGACCTTCCGGATGACGGTCTCGAATCGGACGCAATGAACGAACCGGACTTTATCGAAATGGAACTCCTTGAAAACGGTGCTTTCATCGACGCTGTTCCGTCGATGTTTTAGGCTTGGACGTTAATGTCGTTGGTCCACCCATCAAAAAAGCCTCCCTTTTACCGGAGGCTCTTTTTTTTGCAAAAAACGTTCCGATGCGCCCGGAACGCGTTTCGTCAGGCTTTAATTGAAGTACTCGACCGCATTACGGAACATCTGGAGTCCCTCACCCTCTTCCGGCTGAACGTCACGGCGAGTCCAGCGCGGATGCTGCGTCGGGTCAATATGGCGTTCCGGATGCGGCATCAGACCGAGCACACGGCCCGTTTCGTCACCGAGACCCGCAATGTTCGCCACCGCGCCGTTCGGATTGTCCGGGTACTGGAGAATGCCGTTCGCGTCATATTTCGCAGCTTCCTCAAACTTCGAGAAATCCAGCGGCGCATACTGAAGCGCGATCTGGCCGTTCTCTTCGAATTTCTTCAGCGTTTCCGCATCTTTCACGACAAAACGCCCTTCCGCGTGCGCTGCCGGAATGTAGAGACGGTCGATCCCCTTGAGGAAAACGTTTTTGCAGTTCGCGTGCGT
>CAZRGJ010000144.1:0-1406 GCA_964599445.1 uncultured Planctomycetaceae bacterium
GCATTCACCTTCATTTATTTTCAGGATTTTCAAATGGCCATCATCGTCACGTGCCCAGGCTGTCATAAAAGTTTCAGTGTTCGGGATGAATTTGGAGGACGCAAAGGTCCCTGCCCGAAATGCAAGACTCTCATTACGATTCCCATGCCGGAGGGAAAAGTCAAGGTCCACGGCGGCGAAGCGTTCGCTTCCGGCGGAACGAGCGCAACGGGGGAACTCGTCCTGAAGCCTCTGAAACGCCGCGAGAATATCTTCCGGCCAAAAACTGCCGCACTCATCGCAGGAAGCACGCTGACGGTCTTCCTTCTTGCGTGGCTTCTGGGGGGGATCCTTCGCGCGTACGGCATCGCGGCCTTCTGCGGTCTTGTGCTGGTGACGCCGGCACTGGTTTACGCTCCGTGGTTCTTCCTCCGCGATTCGGAAGCGATCGAAGACCTCAGCCGCTCGGAACTCATTCTGCGGACGGCGATCTGCTCCGGCGTCTACCTTGCGTTCTGGACGGCGTACATTTTCTTCGCCCCGGCACTCACGGACGCCTTCGGCAGCATGTTCTCGTACATGACGTGGCCTTTTGCCGCCATTCCGCTTCTGATCGCCGGCGGTCTGATCGCGTCGTTCCTTTTCGATCTGGAGTACTCCGACGGCTTCATTCACGTCGCATTCTACGCGATGCTGACGGGCCTGCTCTTCTGGACGGCGGGACTCTCGCTCTCTCCGGACGACGCCGTTTCCGCGCAGACTTCCGCTCCCGCAGGTGCCGCCGCTCCGATGAACGCAGACGGAACCGCCAATGCACCGGTTTCCGAAGACGCTGAAAATGCTGAGTCGGACAAGAAATCGAAAAAGGGCAAAAAGAGCAAAAAAGACAAAAAGTCCAAAAAAGAGGAACCCGCCGCCCCGCCGATCCCCATGAAGGACGGCAAGCCGATCGGCCCGCGCATGAAGTAAACGCAGTTTTTCGCCTGCGCAAACATGAATGAAGCCGGGGGATGACGCCAAAAAGTCCCGTCTCCCGGTATCCTGCCGAACGGCCTCCCGGTTTCATTTCGGACGGCCTCCCGGTTTCGGTCCATTTCCTACCGCAGATCCAAACACGGAGTTTTTTATGCAGAAACCACTGAAAGCAGTGATTTTTGACTTTGACGGCACGCTCGGCGACACGCTGGCACTCTGTCTCGAGGCCGCGCATCGGACGGTCGAACCGCTTCTGGGACGAAAAGTCACCGACGCGGAGATCCTCGCGACGTTCGGTCCAAGCGAAGAAGGAGCGTTTCGGAAACTCGTTCCGCCGGAGATCTACGAAACGGCTCTGGAGGCGTACATTGCGAAGTGCCGGGAATTGCTTGCGGAATATCCGTCCCTTTTTCCGGGGATCCCCGAGATCCTCGCCGACCTGAAGCGCAGCG
>CAZRGJ010000144.1:1416-6769 GCA_964599445.1 uncultured Planctomycetaceae bacterium
CTGGCGGTTCTGGCAGACGGGCTGCGGCTGCACCGCAGCGGCAGGATCCTGGGGCTGGTGACCGGCCGGGGAAAGCGGACATGCGATGACGCGCTGCGATTTTACGGGATCTTTGACCTTTTCGACCAGATCGAGCCGGGCATTGAGACCGGACCAAGCAAACCGCAGGGACTGACGCGGATCCTGGAGCACTTCGGACTTTTACCGGAGGAGGCCGTTTACGTTGGCGACGCGCCTTCCGACGTGATAGCGTGCCGGGAAGTCGGCATTCCGATCCTGGGTGCCGCCTGGGCCTCCACTGCCGAAACGGATGACATTTCCGTCTGCGCCCCCGATGCCGTCCTGCACAGTGTCTCGGATCTCCGTGAATGGCTCACCGCGCGAGACGCATTCGGAAAATGAACGGGCGGGAAACGATCTTTCACCACAAAAACACAGAATGGGTACCAAAAGACACTGAAAGATCAGAAAGAGAACACGAAAAGCTCAAAAAATGCGAGATCCGCAAAACGGCAAAAAATTTTAAAGCCTTTTCGTGTACGTTTGTGTTTTCCGTGAAATTCGTGTCGAAATAGTTCATTTTCCATCGGCGGTATGTCTGTGGAATTTTCGTGGAATCAGCGGCAGAAATTGCGGCATGAACGGGTACGCACCTGCCGGAATAGCCAAATTTTCATTCAGCGTGTACGGACCGTCGAAGAGAGTATGCGGACGGCCGCGCACCATTTTTTCAGAAAGGATCGATCATGAGATCATTCATTTTGTCGGCAGTCTTTACGCTTCTGTTCACCGGTGCGGCACTGGCGGAGGAAGGATTCACCTCACTCTTTAACGGCAAAGATCTGACCGGGTGGACCGTGAAGGGCGGTTTCGCCTCGTACGCGGTCGAAGACGGCGTCATCGTCGGAAAATGCGCACCCGGTACTCCCGGAAATACGTTCCTCTGCACGGAGAAAGAATACTCCAACTTCATTCTGCGTCTGGAAGTCCGCTACGTCGTGATGGGCAACTCTGGCGTTCAGGTCCGCAGTCATGCGCGTCCGCGCGGTGAGCGGGAAAGCGTCTACGGCTACCAGTGCGAGATCGCCGACCGGGTCGCCGTCGGACAGATCTACGATGAAGGACGCCGTGCGTGGGGCTACAGTTCGAAATTCCGCGGTCTGAAACGCCCGGACGACTGGTTCGCGGCCGACGCTCCGTGGGCATTCCGGAAAAATGACTGGAATCTGGTCGAGATCCAGTGCCTCGGTCCGTCCATCCGCACGTGGATCAATGGAGTTCCCTGCGCGAACATGATCGACGTTCTGGATGAAAGCGGATTCATCGGACTTCAGGTCCACGCAGGCGGTGCGGGAACGCTCCAGTGGCGGAATCTTGAAATTCGCGAACTTTCCGCGCCCGAATGGAAGAAGATCGATTCCGGGATCGAAAAACTCGGAGATTTTGTCCTCCGCGCCGGAGTTTCCAAAGAAACCGCGCTGGCTCTCTGCGCCAATGAGGAAGAAAAGAAATTCGTGAAAGACGGCGAGAATTTCTGCGTCCTCGCCCTGATCGGCGACCGGTGCGTCCTGAATTTCAATGACCGCGAAGTCCACGACGTGAACGACTCTTCCGCAGTCTCCGCCATGCGCGAATCGCTCGCGAAAGTGAACGGCATCTCGGGTCTCGTGATGGAGATAAACGCCGAAACGAAAGCGCAGCTGGAACGCTGACCTCCTGAAAATCAAGGTCCCGCGTTCCTTAACCGCCAAACTGCTGAAGATCCGCTGATTTTTAACGCGAAATTTTCGAGAAAAGCGAAAAAACGCGAATGAACGCAAAATGAATTTAAAAAACTTTTGTGTGCATTTTGCGTTTTGGTGTTTTTCGCGTCAGAAGATACTGCGTGCTTCTGTGGATCTTCCGCGGTTTCCGCAGTGAGACTGCGATGCAGACCGCTGTGCCGTATTTTCTCGTTTCGTTTCCCTTTTTTGTGTACATTTCTCATGAAAAGACCGACTTCTCCAGGTTCCCGTTTTTCCCGGTTCAAGTTCTCCCGGTTTCTCCTTCCGTTTTTTTCGCAGATTTGGTTGGGGCTTTTCCCGCTCATCCTGCCGACCTTCCCGGCATTTTCCGAGGCATCCCCGACGGCCCGAGTCCCGGAATTCCGCGTCTTTTTGCCGAGTACCGAGATCCAGCTGACCGAGCGTCAGGAGATCCCGCTTCCGGAGGAACTACTTTTTGCCGACCCGGTTTCAGAAACGGCCGCCCCGGATGAAACAGATGCCCCGGTTTTGGAACTGCGTCTGGAAGTCCGGAACGAACAGTGCGGCTGGACGATCCTGGACCCACGCAGCGTTTACCTCACGGACGGGACGCAGAAGCTCTTTCCCGAGCCTTTCTGCGCGAAGGAAAAGGGGAACTGCGGCAGGATCTCGTCGGATGAGGAACTCGTTCTGCGTTTCCGGGTGCCGAAAGAGTTTCAAAATACGGGGGTTCCAGAAATTTCGGCAGAAAACGCAGTCCGAGGAAAACCTGAATGGCGTCTGGTCCTCGCGACCGGGATCACGAGCTGGGAAACACCTGCGGGTCCGTTTTTTCTGGAGGTCTGGACCGGCGAGAAAATGCGCGTGCAGGCCGAAACGGATGCGTGTGCCCGGATCTGCCGAGTGAGCGAAAAGGGCCTCTCGAATGTCCGGAAAGCGTTTCTGGAACTTTCGAACGGCGAAAAGATGGAGTCGGAAACGGCCCAATTCCGATTTCGGTTTCCGATCCTTCCGGATGGGGAAAAGTCGTTTGACGCCAGCCTGACGCTTGAACTGACCGACGGCACGCTCCGCACGCAGACCGTCACGCTCACCGCGCCGCCGCTCCCGAAATGCGTGCCGATGGAACGCGGCGAGATCCTCGTCGGAACGTGCTTCTATCCGGCGATCCCCAACGAAAAAGCCGACACTCCGGAGAAAAAAGCCGTCGAGCGTACCCTCACGTCGTGGGACGCTCCGAAAGTCCCCAACTCACGGTACTGCCATGAATTCGTCGATGATTTTCTTGCTGACCCGTGGGGAAATCTGACCGTTTTCTGGCCGCAGACTCCTGGACCGTCGGCAAACAGCCCGAACGTTTCGGAAGAGTACACGAGGAAACTGGCGGATGCGGGAATCTACTCCATGAGCATCTACCAGCACGTTCCGCGCGAAAAAGCCCGCCGTCTTGCCAAAGCCGGGAAGGACCGATTCTTCCTCCAGAACAACATTGGGGAGTATGCGGGCTACCTCTACCAGGGGATCGCGTCGGCGAGAGCGTGCGGTGTCCCGAAAGCCCGGGATCTGAAAGACGCACGCTCCTTTTTCGTGGACGACTACATTCGGCGCGGTGTGCGTCGGTACGAAACGAGCTATCCGTACGTCTTCTCGACCTCCGGCTCCTCGCTGGCGAACTACGAACTGGAAGGCGGGATCCACTTCATCTGCTCGGAACTCTACGCCATCGGCGCACAGAATCTCGCGTGGGCCAGTTCCGAAATGCGGGCCGCTGCGCGAAAATGGAAACCGGAGTACTGGGGAGGCTGGCTCGCTCATGAATGGCAGACGGGCGAAATTCCGTACCAGACCGAGCAGAAATTTCGGCTTCTGCGTGCCGGACTTCTTCAGCAGTACCTCCTCGGAAGCTCGCTGATGATTCTGGAATCGGGAAGCCAGACGACGCAGGCCGGACGCTGCACGGCAGGCTCCGGAAACCGAAACTTCGGCTACGAGGAAGACCCACCGAGACGCTATCGTGAGGAAATGCGCCGTTTCTGGAATTTCGTTCAGTCCGCGCCGAAACGATCCGGCGCTCCCGAAACGCGGATCGCCGCCGTCTTGGGAAACTGCGATGCCTACGTGGGGCTCTATC
This sequence comes from uncultured Planctomycetaceae bacterium, assembly GCA_964599445.1. Classification (GTDB taxonomy): domain Bacteria; phylum Planctomycetota; class Planctomycetia; order Pirellulales; family Thermoguttaceae; genus RGIG3701. The sequence continues at coordinate 5,293 of CAZRGJ010000144.1, forward strand.
TCACCGGAATGCCGGTCTGGGCGCAGCACGAAAAAGCCGAAGAAGACCCGCGCTGGCGGTACGGCGACGCACAAAAAAGCTCGAAGCTGATTCAGGATCTCTTTTTCCCGCTCGCCCCGGACGCACTCACGCCCTACACGAACCGCTGGCTGGCCGGGAGTCCGTACGGGCAAACCGACGTCGCGGCGATCGACGACCTGACCCGCGTAGAGGATCTGGAACGCTACGCGCTTCTGGTCTACGGAGGCTGGAATTCCATGACGCCGAAAATCTGGGAACTTCTTCAAAAGTACGTGCGCCGGGGAGGCACGCTGATCCTTGCCGTCCCTCATCTGTCCACGCGGACCGACTGCGAGGGAAAAGAGTACTCCGTCCAGGATCTCATCTGCGACGGAAATCTTAAGGGACTTTTGGACGTTGAGATCGTCGGGAAAACGCAGATAGTCTCCCCGGAATTCGGCTCGGCTCCCGAATACGCGGCAGAGATTCGTTTTTTGGGAAATGATCCGGAAGACGAGCCGAACGGAAAATCAAACGAAGATCCAGAAGACGAGCTGGACGGAGAACGGGACGGAAATCTGAATGGAGAGAAGAAGCCGGAGATCCTCCAGACCGTTGGCGGGAAACCTCTCTGATCCGGCAAACGCACGGGAAAGGGGCCGTTCTGCTCTTTCTAGGGTGGGAGTACCCGGGGAAAGACGCACTCTCGCCGCACTACGCGGACAGGATCCGGAAAGAAGCAGAGCGCATGAAAGGCGAGATCTTCGTCGATGCGGCACCGGGAGACCGTGCCTGCTTCTCATGGGCCGTCTATGAAGACTGCGTTTACGTACTGAACCTGCACTGTCTGGAAGCCAGGGAGTGTACCGTCCATCTGAAAGACCGCCCCGTCCCCATCCGTCTGGAACCGGCAGAAATGCGGCGGATCGAACGTTGACGGATCCAATTCGCCGACGGCCCCAGATCGCCGAGGGACCCAATTCGCCGACGGACCCAATTCACAGACGGACCCAATTCACAGACGCAGAAATTCTGAAAGGCGATCCATCCGGGAAATGCGTGCGGGTCCTCTTCCGATTTTCCCGAGCAGGCGGGTGAGTACCCATTTTCCGTCAGAAAGTCAAAGTCCGTAGGCTTGCGCGAGGATCTGAATGGGGTGAAGGACGGATTTCGTATTTTTGTGCATCATCTGGATGCGGCAGGCACTACATTCCGTCACGCCGATCTGAATGGTCGGGTCGCGCATCCAGGCCTGAAGCGGACGGCCGATCTTGAGGCTCGCGGAGTAATTTTTGGCCAGCATTCCGAAAAAACCGCCCATTTCTATACTCTGCTCTTTCTTTGATTATTATTTATTGACTTCATCCGGAGTATTCCTGAAAACAGCTTTCCGTTTCCGTGACAAAACTCCGGTTCTGCTTAAATCCTTGACATGATATCTGCGTCTTTCGCAAGTACTTTTGCTGCGTCTGCTGCC
>CAZRGJ010000145.1:0-5679 GCA_964599445.1 uncultured Planctomycetaceae bacterium
GCGGCTATACGCTGGAATATGCGGCAAACGCCGATTTCATTAACTCACAGATTCAGAATTTCGAAACCGCAGGCACACAGACTGTTACTAACCTCAACGCGGATACAACGTATTTCTTCCGGATCAAAACAAATGGAACGGGAAACTATGCGGACTCCGCATGGTCGGAAGTACAAAATGCCATAACCGCCCCTCATCCCTTTACCGGTTATGATAAAATGGAATGTGAAGTCTTGATGACATTCCTTGAACAAATTGACGGTAACGGCGTAAAGAACGGCACGAAGCTAAACGCGGCATATGACGCGAACAACGTTTCCTCGTGGTCCGGCATTACCTGGATGGAAGATGAAAATGGAGAGAAATCCGTCGTGAAGATCTTCTGGAAGGATACCGGGCTTGTTGGTTCGATATATCTGGATGGATTCGGTAATCTGACCCATCTTGATGCTTCAGGAAGTTCCGAGCTGGTTTTGAGAGATGCTCCGGAAAGTTTGATCCATTGCAAATCGGACAGCCTGTCAGTCGGAATTGACTCAAATAAAATTCAATCAGCAATCACACTTAAAGCCGCAGGTGAAAACGATCAGGACATTTCAGAAAACGTCACGGTCCTGAATGAATGGAGTACCTTTAATGTCGAACTTTGGACGGAGTTCAGCGCAGAAAAGACATTTGATATCTCATGGGACGCAAATGTCTTTACGCTGGATTTTGAAAATTCCGTTCTCCGCAACGGTGTGTCGCTTAAAGCCGCAAGCAATGTCCATACCGACGAAAATGGAATCGCAACACTGACACTGACCTTGTGTACAGAAGCCGGCTATATCGCCAATGTAGGAAATTCAATGTGTGCGGCTTTAAAATTCTATCAAGCCGCTGAAAACGGCACACTGAAACAGGGGGAGTCTCTGGCTTCTGCCGTGACTGTGGACGGAAAACGTTTTGAAACTGTCGTCCACTCTGTCATTTACGATATAAACGACGACGGAAACATTAATATAGTGGACCTGGTTCGGTTTGCCCGTATGTATGGATCGCACTCAAAGGAAGCCTGGCTGGCAGATTTTAATTCTAGTGGGAATGTTGACATTTTTGACCTTGTGCTTATGGCACATCACTATGGAATGTCCTCGACTTCATCGCACCTCGTGACTTATAATTCTGCTTATCAACCGCATAATATTCGAGATGTTCAGCCTCAGCCTGCAATCCTGGATGAAGTACCAGAGGAAACAGGCATTTCTACGGCTGTCGCAATACCGATTTGTACGGCAGACCTGGCAATAGAGGAATTTTGGGAGGAGCAGGAAAAAGAAAAGGAGGAAAAACTGGAGCAGATCCTTCAAAAAATGAGATAACCGTTGCCTTTAACACGTAACTCCCGAAGAGCGATCATGTTCGAGAGTTTTTTTACAGTCGATCCTGAGAACAACTGAAAATACAATTCAACAGAATCGTTCTCAGACGAAAGGAATCACGGTTTTTAATAATCAGCAATAAAAAAAACGCGAGGGAGGACATATTGGAATTTGCCATCCCTCGCGGCTCCGTCAGCCCACAGACGGGGCGTCGGAAACGTTTTCTTACTTCCTGCGGCGGCGGATAAGGAACAGACCGGCCGAACCGAGCAGAAGAAGCGCGTAGGTGCCGGGTTCCGGGACATTTGAATCCTGCGGCAGCGCAGGCATCATGCCGAGTGCGTAGTAGCCGGTCGAAAGCAGGTCCGAGCTGAACGTGAAGTCCAGGTATCCGTCGGTGAATACCGCAGGGGCAAGACCTTCAACAGCCTCGAACGTATCGGCTTCCGTTTCGCGGTAGAGGAGCAGCCAGTTGGAGAGGTCCGCACCGTCGGCTTCGAGTCCCGATTCTTCCAGATCAAACGCCATCGTCACGGCCCACTCTTCCGTGTTTACCGCACTGTTGTTCGTCAGGTAGAGCTGCTTATCCCAGACTTTCATCGCGTCGCCGTCCGCGGTCGTGATCTCCGTCATGCCAAACGGCTGGTCCGAAATATTCGTCACCGCATAAACTTCCGTACCGGACGCAGGTCCCCATGTACTGAAAATGTCGAACGGTGAAGAGGCCGCGGCTGCCAAAACGTCCCGGCTTCCAATGGCAATACCGCCCGCTCCGGATTCGCTGATGACGTAACGCTCCGCAGAACCTTCCGCTTTCGGCTGGTTCATGATGGCGAGGAGGTCTTTGGAGAACTCCGCGTTGTCCGTCGGGATCACGTCGACCGAACCTGCGATCTCCATGCCGTACTTGAGTTCAAAGTACGTGTTCACGAGACGGTTTTCCGCCGGAGCCAGCGCGTGGTCGAAGACCATGACTTCCATGATGTTTCCATCATATCCGCGGTTTCCGTAGGCCGAATGGCCGCTGAAATAGTCACCGATCACGTTGTTGCTGTTAGAAACATACGCACTGCTGTTCGCCTGCGTCAGAAACACGTTGTTCTGAAGTGTGACGTTGGAAGCCGCGCCATTGTACAGGATCGTGCCGCTGTTCGTAAAGTCACCGCTGTTTGAGCCGTTTCCCTGAGTCTGCCAGCGTCCGTTTCCGTTCAGACGGATCCCGAAGTCACCGTCATGTCCCCAGATACCCATCAAACCTCCGGCACCCTCATTTTTCGCGAGGATCAGGACCGTCTGCGCGTCGGTATATGTATTGGATCTCAGGTGATCGGAGCGGTTTTGCGTTCCTGCCGCACTCTCAAAATTCAGAGCGTTGAACGACTTTCCGTTAATGTCCACGGTCGTCATCGTCGGCTGGAGGGAGGCATTGGCCTGAACGAACGAATGACTGTCATCGCCGATACTGTTCCACGCACTGACGTTTCCGTCTGCGTCCGCCGTGATGGAGGCTGTGTTCTGCGCGTCCAGCGTATACTCGGAGCGATTCGCCAGAATGTTCAGCGCGGAATTCCCGTTCGTCAGAAGCGGCGACGTTTTGGGAGCCGCGGCGGAGGTCATCTTATTGCCGAAGATCTCCCACTCGCCAAGCTGAGTCGCGCCATTGCCGGAGGTCGTCTTGACTTCCAGACGGTAGGAAGCGTATGCCGTCGTGTTCGTGAAGTCCGCCGTCGAGATCACCGCATCGCCCAGCGCGCTGGTCACGTATGCCTGCTGAGCAGAGTTCAGGACCGTCGAGCCGATCGTATCGTTCGTGAACGAAGAGTATAGCATCGTCGTGTTTGTCGTGTTGACGAAATCATCTACTCCGTCCGCGCTGTAGATCAGATTCCACGTCTGCCCGCCGTCGTTCGAGCCGTAAACGCCCCAGTTGGCCGGATTGCGCGAACCCATGCTGTCATTTCCGCTGGTGAGCGTGAAGTGCGTCATGACGAACGCTTCCGGGAACGTGACTTCCACGAAAGCGGGATAGTCCGCCGTGGGAACCTTAAAGTCAAACCACTTGGAAGATCCGCTTCCCACCAAATTGTCGAAAAGACTCGCGGGACATTCTGCATCCGCATACGCCGATTCATGGCCCGCTTTGAGATCCGTCATTCCCGCTTTATAGAAATCGTTCGCGTTGAAATATTGCGTGAGTGCATTGTTCGGGTCCGTCACGTCTTTCCCCATCAGCCCACTGAGCTGGACTCCGGCGTCAAGCGTAGATGTGCAGGAAAGCATCGTCCCGCAAAGGACCAGCGCTGCGCCAAGACGGGGAAGCGTGTTGTATTTTGTATTGGAATTTATGAATCTTTTCATTTTACGATATCCTAGTATTGCGGACTTTGTTTCGCATGAAGCTCCAATTTCATACGAATTTAATGAGTAAAGTATAGTCCACCTGTTGAGAAAGTCAAGAAACTATTGCTCTTAAGACTGGATTTTTTGGAAAAAAGTTAAAATATTTTGCGCATTTCTGTCGTTTGTATCAATTTTGAAAGCAAAAAAAGAGAAACGGCACCGAAATAGCGTTTCTCTTGATTCCATGAATGAACGATCCCGCGAGTGAACGAGACCGTCATTCCTTTTTTCGATCAGAAGCCTGTCCTCATTTGGAGGCCATCAGATCCTGGTACATCTGGTACGCCTGCTCGGCCGTCGCGCCGTTATGGACGACTTCGCGGACCGCCTTGAGCATGGAGATCGGGCACTCGGCCTGGAAGATGTTGCGGCCCATGTCGACACCGCAGGCACCGTCGCGGATGGCGTTGAACGCGAGTTTCAGAGCGTCAAGTTCCGGAACTTTCTTTCCGCCGGCGATCACGATCGGAACCGGGCAGCCGGAAGCGACTTCTTCGAAGTTCTCGCAATAGTACGTCTTGACGAACTGGCAGCCGATCTCGGCGCAGACACGCGTCGCGAGTCCCAGGTAACGGGCATCGCGGGCCATATCTTTACCGACGGCCGTCACGCCGAGCGTCGGAATGCCGTAACGCAGACCGCGGTCAATGGACTGGGCCAGGTTGTCCAGCGAATTGTGCTCGTACTGCGCACCGGCGAAGACCTGAATGGCCATGGCGGAAGCGTTCAGACGGCAGGCGTCTTCAATATCGACACCGAGGCACTCGTAGCTCAGCTCGTTCAGGAGCGTCGCGCCCGTGGTGCAGCGCAGAGCGATCGGTTTGTTCGAGTCGGACGGGACGCAGGAACGAAGCGCGCCGCGCGTGCACATGAGGACGTCCGCGTACTCGATCAGCGGTTTCACGCTGATGTCCATGCGTTCCAGACCGGCAGTCGGACCCATGATGTAGCCGTGGTCAAACGCGAGCATCACGGTGTGGCCGCTTTTTTTGTCGAACATGCGGGTCATGCGGTCCTGCACTCCCCAATCGTAGCCGGTGAGGCCCTTGAGGTAGAAGCCTTTCGTTTCCGGCTTCACGTCCACGTAGAAGTTTTTCGCAATTTTGTTGCCCTGTGCATCTGCCATTTTGAAGTTTCCTTTTTAAAAAATGAAATTCAGCTTCCGAAAAAAGATCCCTTTTCTCGGAAAGCAAAAAATATTCAGGAGCTTGCGCCCCAAACAAATTCGGTCCAGTTCGGAATCGTCTAAAAAGGGGATATGAGACACGATCCGCCGTGCCTCTACCCAATTTTAATTTACTCACAGAGTCCCGTGAAAATGAAACTCCAGCTCGTCGCACCGGGGTCGGCACTTCCGAGAACACGGTCGCCCAGATTGCGGGCACGGCCGAATTTCGCGAGCATCTGTTCCGTAGCCTTCGCGCCGGCGACCGCAGCGTCACGAGCTTCCACCAGAGCCGTTTCCAGGTCTTTTCCCGCTTCCGCGGCGGCCTGGAGCGCGTCAACGCCCGGTTTCAGAGCGTCCATCATCGTGCGGGCACCGACTTCCGCTTTCGAGAACTTGAACATTCCAAGGTATCCGGCTTCCATCAGCTTCGCGACGGCCGCAGTGTCCATCACGTTCGTATCCGCGGGAATGCCGTTGGCCAGTCCCATGAAGAACTGCCCCATGAGCGGTCCGGCAGATCCGCCGCCGGCAGACATTGCGCCCATGCCCATCGCCTTGAAAAGTGCTGCGAAATCGCCAAAACCATTGGTCTCAATGGCGGCTTCCGCTTTATCCACGATGCGGACCATCGTCACGCCGTGGTCTCCGTCGCCCGTGGCGGCGTCAAGTTTCGTGAGGGTCTCCACATTGTCGCGAATCAACTGGAAGGATTTGCGAAAACGATTAACGAAAGATTCGAGTGAAATTGCC
>CAZRGJ010000145.1:5689-6758 GCA_964599445.1 uncultured Planctomycetaceae bacterium
CCATTTTTTCGGATAAATATTGAAAGGGTCCATGACAAAAAACAAGGAACACACCGAAAAAGAAACATCTGCACGTTTTTCGGCAAAGTTTCGTTCCCGTCTTTTCTCATTTAAAACAAAATTCCATTTTCTTTAGGATACCATACTCCCCGATTTCTGCAAGGGGGGGGCTTGATTTTGAATAAAAAATCCCGGGAAAATTTCGATTCGGCCAGAGGTTTTCGATCCGGTCTTAGTGCATTTCAGCTCCGACGGTCTTGATCGCCGGGCGATAGTAGTGGAAATGCACGTTCGGATGGTCCGCCAAAAGCGACATCGGAACGGCAGAATCCATGATCTTCCGTCCGATCATCCACGCGGAAAGCCGCATTCCGAACGGATTGTCGTGCATTCCGGCCTGCCAGATGCTCACACGGTCCGATTTCCAGGTCTCGACCGGTCCGACGGTACAGGCGAACTGCGGGACGTTCGCGACATACCCGCCGCCGCTGGTGCGCGCGTTCTGCAGGATGGTGATGGGGTGAAGCTCCGTCACGCGGGCACTTTTCTGACGGTACTGTTCCGGAGTCGGCGGCACGTCGGCAAATTCTCCCTCACGGCGGACCGGGTCGTTGAACGCCCAGTGTTTCGTGTCGCCTTGCCCGCCCTGCATGACGAGGCAGCGGATCTCATCGAAAGACCGCGTATACTCGGCAAGGTCACCGGACGGGAAGTGAATGTTTTCCAGCGGCATTCGCAGATCTTCGCGGATCCGGCTGAAACAAAGCTCATAGTCCGCGCGGTAGAACGAAAGCGGATGATCCATCCCGACCGGGACGCCGTTTTCGACCCACTCATCCATTCCCCAGAAATGTGCATGTTTCAGATTCAGATCCAAAGAGTTCACGAGCCGCGCCACGAGCGGCAGCTGTTCCGTCGGACCGATCGGACCGCAAATGCCGACCGGATCATCTGCCGTCGCCATGCGCCACGCTTCGATGTACTCGAGCGCCTCACAGAGATAGAAATCTTCCAGCGTCTCGTGAATGTGGACCGTGAATCCGGGACGCGAGAGCTGAAGAAGCGATTC
>CAZRGJ010000146.1:0-6745 GCA_964599445.1 uncultured Planctomycetaceae bacterium
GAATTTCAAAAATGCGTTTTTCCCCGTGTTTTTCGTGATTTTTTAATTCAGACCGGGAGAAACACCGGGAGAATTTAAGAAATTTTTTCTATTTGATGTTCTGGATTTTTCTTGCGCTGATTTCTTTATTGGGAGTGTAAATAGCTAAAAAAAGGGACCTTTCTCGCGCTAGCGGGCGCGCTTTCGGTTTGGAATGGGGGATGCGGTTTGAGAATGTGGGGTGTGTGTGCCCCCTTCCCGTCGCCGCGTCCGTCGCTCGCCCATTGGAGGCGGGAACGAATGGAGGCGGAAGCTGGGCGCGGAAAACTTCGTAGGGAGGAAAAATTTTTTTTGGGAACCAACAAAAATTTTTTCGGACCGTCAGCGAATTTTCAAGCACGCTTCAACGCCGGAATGAGTGGAGCCGTTGGCGACGGATCGGCAGAGGGAACGGGGGCAGGTCCCCTTTTTGGCGGGCGTTTTGAGCAAAAAGAAACTTTCACGAAAGGAGAAACTTGAACATGAAAAGAAACCGAACCGAACGGACGGCCGAGCGTATCCGGAAGTACGCGGAGATCTACGACATCGAGAACGATTCCCCGTTCATGTTCCCGCCGAACGAGAACATACTGCGGGCGCATAATGCGGATTTCATGAACGACGCGCAGGGAATACTTGACTTTGGAGAGTCCAAGGCGCGGAGCGCGGGACTGACTCGTGCCAGCGACCAGACCGCGGACGCGCCGGAGACGCTTCTGGAAAAGTTCCTGATGCGTGTTCCCCCTGCCGATAACATGGGGCTTGCGAGGTATGAAACGGCGGACTATCCCCGGAACTGGGGCGGATACGACGGCGGAGTGGAAGCCGGTATAGACGGCGAGTGGGACCGAAACCGGTTCGATTGGCTCTGTGAGGCTCTGGACGCCTGCCGGCACTTCGCGGATGACGGCGATTTAGAGCGGTCTTTCCTTGAGTTTGGCGGGTTCGTGTGGAAAGTCAGCGCGAAGGGTGCTGCGTCCGGGTTCCATAAATACAAGTACGTTCTGGAATCCCACGGCGTGAAACTCTACATTCACAGCAACCCGAAAGGGAAAATCGTGCCGGTCCGCGTGCGTTTCGGGTTTGAGTGTCTGGCCCGAACGAATCTTTTTGAGGCAGTGAAGACGCTTCGGAACGCGCTTGCGGACATTGGTTTTACGTGGGAACGGGAGACGCTTTCCCGCGTGGACATGCAGGTTTTGCTCCCGGTCGATATTTACGAGTTCGCCGACGCGATGAAGGGAAAAAAAGTCGTGACGCAGTGCCGGGGAAAGTGCGAAATTACGAGCGATTGCCACACGATGCGCATTCAGACGATTACTCTTCGTTCGGAAAATGCCGAGGTCTGCATTTACGACAAACTGGCGCAGGTCGACGATGCGGACCCGGTCTACATGATGACGTTTTACCGCTGGGTCCTGAATTACCAGAAGCCGGATTCTCTGACCCGCGTTGAGTTTCGTTTCCGCCGTCCGATGCTCCGTCGGTACGGGATCACGACGTTTGAGGACCTCCGATCGAGTCAAAGATCCCTCCCGCAGGTCTTCGGTCGGGACTGGTTTCGGATTCTGGAACGTGAAAAAGTGCGCGGAAGTGAAAACGTCATCAAAAACGCGCCGATCTGGGACCGGACGCTTCGGGCGTTTGAGTTCTATTTCGGGCACGAAAACGGGGGCGGGCGCAGTCCTGAGGAACTCCGGGAATATCGGCCTCCGAAAAGTGCGCAGAGTGTGGAACGTCTGGTAAAACAGGCCGTCGGGTGTCTCGCGTCCGCGCTGGCGGTCACGAAAGAGGCAGCACTTGATGCTGTCGAGGCGGTCGAAAAAGCGGCGGAAGTGCTCAAGGATTACGGGGAGGAACTTCTTGGCAAAATGACGGTCAAACAGATCCAGAATGAGGTCGTCCACGCCTTTACTCCCGACAATCGGCGGAGGTATGATTGCCTCTCCGAAATACGCCTCGCAATGGTTCCTGTAGCAGTCCGCGATTACCTCGATTTGTGGTAAAATCATTTAAAAATTAACAAAGTGTACACGGGGTTTGTACACTTTTGATAAAAAATGAAATTTGGCTTATTTTTCAAGCTCGGAGACCCCGTAAAATACGGCACAAAAAAATTTTGAAAAAAATTTTTTCATTTTGGATGTACAAAAGTTTTTCCTGACGATACAGGCGCAGGGGCTTTTTTAAGTCAAAACGTCATGAAAAATATTTTCAGGAGGAATCAGAATGGAAAAAGGATTTTGCGTTCAGGAAGCATCCGAACAGCCCGAACTGCTGACGCGCGAAAAGGTTGCCGCATTTCTCGGCGTGTGCGTTCACACGGTAGATAATTACCGGAGGCACAAAGGGCTTCCCTCTTTCAAATTTGGCGGTCACGTGCGTTTTTCGCTCGCAGATGTGCTGAAATGGCTTGAATCCCAGCGCAGGATGCCGGAACCGGTCCAGTGAATCGGCAGTTCAAAAAAAATTCGAGCAGGGGGGGCTTGCGTTTATTGAAATTTTAAAGTAAAATAAAGGAGGATCGGCTTTGGCTTCCATTTTTCAGAATAAAAAATACAGTACATTTGGCGTTGAGATCACGCTTTCGAAAAAACGCTGGCGTCTTTATGGACTTTCGACCCGCCGTGACGCGGAGACCGTCAAAAGACACCTTGAAGAGCTTCAGGCAAGTTTTCAAACGGGTTCCGTCGCCCCGAATACCAAAATTTGGCTTGCGGATCTGTGGAAGAAAGACCCGGACCAGTATCGGCGTATTGCGGAAATGGGCCTCGCGGAACCGCGGGAAGAATGCGGAACGATCGGAGAACTTGCCGAGCGTTACTTCGCATTCCCGGTCAATGGTCAGGTTCCGAAAGACAGAACGTCTTCGGGTCGGTATGGGGCGAGTCAGTCGCTTTTGAAATTCCTTGCGAAACAACAGCCGGGGAATTTTTGGTACGACGAGAAAGCAGTCCGGAAAGTTTCGGAAATGAAAGTCTCACAGTTGACGCAGGAAGAGGCGCGGAAATACTACGAATATATTCAGCGTGTCTACGCCCGCTCAACGTGGGGCCGTCGGATAAAGCACATAAAAACGATGTTTGATCTGGCCGTCTCGCTGAAATGGATCGAGCAGAATCCCTTCACGAAATTTAAGGGAAGCTCGACGCTGACGCGAACACGGGATTTTTTCGTAAGTACGGAACTTGCGGAAACCGTGCTTCGGGCGTGTCCGGATGCCCGGTGGCGTCTTCTGTTCAGCTTCGCGCGTTGGGGCGGTCTTCGGATGCCGTCCGAGGTCACGTACCTTCGGTGGTCCGATATTTTGTGGGAAGAAGACAAGATCCGGATCTGCATTCCGAAAAAGACGAGCCGATTTGACGAGGAACGGGGAAATTTCGCGCAAAGATACATTCCGCTTTTCCCGGAGATCCGCACTGCCCTGGAAGAATACCGGAAGAAATGCGGGAAAAAAGCGAAACCGGACGTCCCTCTTTTCCCGGAACTGGACGGTTCCGACAGTTCCAGCGCATTTCTTCGGAAGCAGTTCCACCACATATTGAAGAAAAACGGCATTCCAGCATGGCCGAAACTTTTCAATAATTTGCGGGCGACGCGGGATACGGAGCTTCAGGAAGAGTATCCGCTCCACAAAGTTTGCGCATGGATGGGACACACCGCGGAGGTCAGTTTGCGCCATTACACGCAGCTGCGTGAGGAAGATTTTCACCTTGCGTCCCGTCCGAAAAGCAAGAACCGGGAGAAACACCGGGATGCAAATGAATTCAAAGAGTGAAAAATAAAGAAAAACGTTAAGAAACGTTTAGTTCATCAAGTGTCGTAAAACACGGCACGAAACGCATTTTCTTCGGCAAAAAAAGAGGGGCTGAAAACCCAAAAGGTTCTAGCCCCATATAGCCGAGGCGGGAATTTTCGTGAATTTTGGGGTGGTGGGGGTAGGCAGAAACGGTTTTTGTGCTAAAATGGGGGGCTGATCGTTTTGTGGAGATTTTTCGACTCATTGCCTATTTTCCTTTCATGGAGGCTCACGTGAATAAAGAAGAACTGAAAGCGGCCGCGCTTCGATACCATGCCGAACCGGTCCCCGGCAAGATCGCTGTCCGGACGACGAAACCGTGTTTGACGGCAGAGGAACTTTCTCTTGCGTACACTCCGGGAGTCGCTGCTCCGTGTCTGGAGATCAAGGATACTCCGGAAACCGTCTGGAAATACACAGCCCGCAGCAATACGGTGGCGGTCGTGTCGGACGGGACGGCCGTTCTTGGTCTGGGAAATATCGGACCGGAAGCCGGGATGCCCGTGATGGAAGGAAAAGCCGTCCTTTTCAAGCGTTTTGCGGACATTGACGCCATGGCACTGTGCATTGGGAAGGTCTTCAATGAAAAGGGACGTACGGATGCCGCGAAGGTGATCGAAACGGTCGAACGCCTTGAGCCTTCTTTCGGCGGGATCAATCTGGAGGACATCGGTGCGCCGGCCTGTTTTGAGGTTGAGCAGACGCTCAAGCAGCGGATGAACATTCCGGTCTTTCACGATGACCAGCACGGGACGGCGATCATTTCGCTTGCGGCGATCATCAATGCGTTGAAAATGGTTGGAAAAGAGATTTCGAAGTGCCGTTTTGTCGTCAACGGCGCCGGGGCTGCTGGGATCTCGTGCAGTGAACTCTACATCACGGCCGGAGCGGATCGGAAAAACTTCCTGATGTTCGACAGTAAGGGCGTCATCAGCACGAAACGCACGGATCTGAATGCTGAAAAAGCGCGTTTTGCGGCCGAAACTGAGGTCACGTCGCTCGCGGAAGCACTCGTGGGGGCCGACGTTTTCCTCGGTCTGAGCGTCGGCGGCTGCGTCACTCCGGAAATGGTGAAGACTATGGCTCCTGGCGCGATCATTTTTGCGATGGCCAATCCTGTGCCGGAGATCGACCCTGCGCTTGCGCGTGAAGCGGGAGCCGCCGTCGTTGGGACCGGACGGAGCGATTTTCCGAACCAGATCAATAATGTGCTCGGATTTCCCGGAATTTTCCGCGGTGCGCTGGATGTGCGCGCGACGGACATCAACGTCGAAATGCAGCTTGCAGCGAGCCGTGCGATTGCCGAAGTCGCCTGCGAAACTGTCCCGGAAGAGCTGAAGGCGTATCTGAAGATCGCGTATCCGGCAGACTATGTTGCCGGCGTCTTTGATCCGGAAATGCCGCTTTCGAGCGACTACGTCATTCCGAAGCCGTTCGACTCCCGTGTCGTTCCGCGTGTTGCGCGTTATGTGGCGGAAGCTGCGATGCAGACCGGGACGGCTCAGATCCGGATCGACGATCTGGACGCTTACGAGGCGGAAGTCGCGGCACGGGTGGCCCGTGCGAATTCCTGAATTCCACTTTCGCCGGCACTCTGAGGAGAAAAAGGCGGATTGCAGTGTTATTTCTTTCGAAGATCATGAAATTTTTCTGAAATCGGTCTTGTGCAAATTTCCAAAAAGATTAAAATAAAATAAAAAACCGAAAGGCGGCAGACCGGTCTGTGCTCTGCTGCCGGGACTATGGGGAGGCGTACAGGAAACGTCATGTCGGAACAAATTTCCCAACAGTCGGACCATGCAGTACCGAAGGAAGAGACTTCCGTGTCTCTCGCCGTCGGGGAAGCTGTGCACGTGACGGGAACGTCCGCTTCTGAAAATGTCCCGCAGCCGGTTCCGACGGAAACGCAGGCGGAAACGCAGACGGAAACGCAGGCGGAAACGCAGACACCGCGGTTTGATGTGGCGGAAGACCGCTCCTATTTTGCGCTGGATGCCCGGATCGGCCGGAGTCTTTGTTCGGGGCTTGCGCGTTTTTTGAGCGGGGCGACGTCGAGCTGGTATTCGCAGCCGGACACATGCCAGCGGGTCTACTATGCGAACCATACGAGCCACTTGGACATTCTGGCGATTTGGTCGTCGCTTCCAGGGTATGTCCGGCGTTTTGTGCGTCCGGTTGCGGCCAAAGACTATTGGAGCAAGGGGCTGGTCCGTCCGTATATCGCGAATCGGCTCTTTAATGCGATCCTTTTGGAGCGTCAACACGTCAAGGCGCATCAGAATCCGATCGACGCGATGGTTCGGGAGATGGGAGACCGCTACTCCATCATCATTTTTCCGGAAGGCGGACGGCAGTCCTCCGGTGAGATGGCGGAGTTCAAGAGCGGGCTGTACCATATCTGCAAAAAGAAGCCCGGTCTGGAGCTGATTCCGATCTATATCGACAACATGAATCGGATCCTGCCGCGCGGAACGTCGCTTCCGGTGCCGCTTTTGAGTCACGTTACGTTCGGAAAACCGATCCGGCTGGAAGAAAATGAGAAGAAACAGGATTTCCTTGCGCGTGCGCGTCAGGCCGTTCTGGATCTGAAGGAACTGCATATCCGGCGTAATGCCGAGCCGGAGGAAATGCCGAGGCATTAGGGACGGATCGATCCGCTTTCTTAAAAAAGGACAGGCGGAAGGCCGTGAGAAAATTTTTGGGAAATTGGAGAGCTCCCTGGTTTTTATGGACAGTACATTCCTGGTTTTTATTGGAGTTTTGGCGATTTTGGGGACGATCTCCCTGGCGACTTCCATTTTAAAGCGTCAGTCCAACTCTGGTTTTGACCCATTGGTCCTGGATAAATTTACGTCCTGCGTCAAAGGCTGGTGGTGGCTATTCGCTTTTGTTGCCGCCGCATTTTATGTGCCAGGCGGAAAGTATCTC
>CAZRGJ010000147.1:0-6726 GCA_964599445.1 uncultured Planctomycetaceae bacterium
TGGAAATTCCCGAGACTAGAGCACTCATCGGAGTGTCTAAGGACGTATCGAACATCAGTGCAGGGCCATTTCCAGGATACCGACTGCCAAAAGCGTGACGCTGATGATCGAGTTTACGTTAAAGAATGCCGCATTGACCCGGAGGGGATCTTCAGGATCCACGATCCAGTGTTCGTAGATGAGCAGAAGAGAAATGAGTCCCGTGCCGCACAGCCAGAGGGTCTGGAAGGGCGGAAAAAGGAATGCCAGAATCGCCAACGGCACGGGGACCAGAATGTGGCAGAATGCCGCGATCCGGAGTGCGTTTGCGATTCCAAAATGTCCGGGAATGCTGTGGACGCCGGAATTTCGGTCAAAATCGGCATCCATCGTCGCGTAAATGATGTCGAAACCCGCAGACCAGAGACAGACGGCCGCCGCGAGAACGAGTGCTGAGAATTCGGCAGGGACTGCGCAGAATATGCCGGTTTCGCGCCAGATCTGCACGATCTGCAGGATCATTTCTCCCCGAATTGCCGTCCATGCCGCGATCGGCGCAAGCATCAGTGCCGTTCCGAGCCAGAAATGGACGTAGTTCGTGAACCGTTTCGCCAGACTGTATCCCATGAGGAACAGGAGGACCGGGACGGAAAACAGGAGGGGCAAAGGATTTGCCGGGAGAAACAGAGCCGTCGATGCGATGAATCCTGCGGCACAGGCAAGCGTGAAGCAGATGACCTGCACGACCGAAAGTGTTCCTGCGGGAAGATGGCGGGATACTGTCCGCGGATTTTTTGCGTCGATCTTTCTGTCCGCAAGCCGATTGAAAGCCATGGCGGCACTGCGTGCAAAGACCATACAGAGGAGGATCCCCGCGGCATCCGTCCAGCGAAATCCCTGAGGTGTGAAACTGCGTAAGGTTTCAGATCCCGCATACCATCCGCTTTGCGTATTGGCATACCATGCCATCATGGCGGCCAGGATGGCAAACGGAAGCGCAAAAATCGTGTGGCTGAAACGAATGAGCTCTAAAAAACGCCGGATCAGGTTCACTAGTCATCTCCTTTGTATCCGTATTCGAATGCTTTGTGTTGGAGCCACAACCCCACAAAAAAGTAAAGGATGTGCGGACAGAAAAAGACCCATGTGGGGAGCGCATTTTTTTTGGCGACATCGGGAATGATCTGCATGAGGGCAATCAAAAGGATCAGAATCGCCAGCGAAATGAGGAAAATGTAAATGATGTTCAGTTTTTTGTATCTGTTTGCCAGCAAAAACGTAAGCGGAGTGAATAGCCATGCAAATGAGAGACAGTTCAGTGCCTCTGCACAGCGCCGTACCGGCTCCAGATGGGTACGGCGGCACTTACTTTCAAGATTATCAATGTCGGAATATTTGTCGTTCCAGTATTTTTCGTTGAAAGTGTTCATCTGATTATTCAACAGAGCATTGAAGCTACGCAGAATCAGTTCGTCCCGCAGCTGCTGGATCTTGTACATATATTCTTTTTCATAAAATTCCAGGTCGACACTGGGAATATCGGACGGTTTGGGAGTATTTCCCTGATGGGTGAGCTGGTTGAGCTGGCCGATGGGAATGATCCCGGTGAGGATCCCCTGGTAGTTTGCATGAAATTTTCCATACTGAATACGGAACCCCTGGCCCTGGATCTTGAGGATCTGGTTGTTGTCTTTGGGGTCCGGTTGATATTTAAATACCGAAATATTGGGAGTGTCCGGCTGACTGTATTCAGGTACACCGGCCACCGGCTTAATGCAAATACAGTTTTCGTTGGCACCGATGATCTTATTCGCAGGTCCGATGAAAATGCGTGCTTTGTTGACGGAAAAGAAGTAGCTTCGATCTGCATCAAGAGAGAGCCCGGTGAGTGCATAAATGTCCTTTCCGCGAACATCCTGTGCTGCAAAGAGGAGCGTTGGCTGCTTGGCGCTGTTTTCATAAACGACGGCATTGTCCTTTTCAAGCGACGCATAAATGATGGTCTCCGCACAGGAAACGACTACATTCATCATGCCGTCCATCCCCCATTTGCGGTGCATATCCGCCAGAAAATAGGATGCGATGCTTAAAAGAAAGGCGAGAAAAAGGATCGGATACGTGATCCTCCATGGCGAGATACCGCATAATCCAAGGATGCGGATCTCAAAATTGTACACCATATTCGTAAAAACGAGACTGCAAGTTATCGCGATCACAAGCTGGCACGTCATCGAAAGCGCATAGGGCAGAAGGAAGGGAATCAGCCGCGGAATATTCGCGACAGGAATCTGTCCTACCAGGTCTTTCGCCTCATAGAAGAAGCCAATGAGGATCATGAACAGGGTCACGCCGAAAAGTACGGCAAGAAATGTCCGCAAAAATTCCCAAAAAATCGTTCTGGGGATGATTTTGAAAATATTCATTCCTTGCGCCCCTTACGCCTGATTTCAGATCAGCGATTGGGATTCCATACGTCGTTCCACAATGCCCCGCCCCAGGAGAGTCCAACACCAAATCCAAGCAGCATGGCTCGCTGATTGTGCCGCAGCCCGCCTTCATTACGCAGATTGGCGATCAGGATCGGAATCGAGGAACTGACCGTATTGCCGCACCGTTCCAGCTGAATTGGGACTTTTTCCGGAGAAAGGCCCAGCGTGACGGTCAGACTTTCCAGCATCTTGCGCGTTGCCTGATGCATCAGGAAAATGTCGATCTCTTCCATGCGGATCTCCGCTTTTTCGAGCAGCTGAGCGACCAGCGGCGGGATCTTGGAATTGGTGAAACGCATGAGTTCCGCGCCGTCCATATAGAGGCTGCTCGCCCAGCGGCGGCGGTGACGGGGTTTCAAAGAAAGCGATTCCGGACGGATCCCGCGCCCATACGCAATCAGTGCGTCAGCACCTTCGCCGTCTGTACCGAAAAGGAATGGGCCAAGAGACTGTGTCTCGGAAGCCTCAAGCAGCGTAGCGGTTGCCGCATCGCCAAAAATCGTGCGAAGAGAGCGGTCGCCGGCATCGATGTATTTCGTGTACGTTTCCGAGGTGATGAAAAGCACGCGGCGGGCAACGCCCGAGCGAATGAGACCGTCTGCAAGACTCAGACCATAAACGTAGCCGGAGCAGCCGAGGTTGAAGTCCAAGGCACCGCAGTCGATACGCAGGCCGAGACGATGCTGAACAAGACAAGCCGTCGTCGGGATCGGATAGTCCGGAGACTGTGTGCACAAAAGGACGAAATCAATGCTTTCCCGCGGGATCTGATGCTCTTTGAGGAGTTTTTCAGCAGCTTTGACCGCCATATCGGACGCAAATTCATCCGGAGCCGAAATGTATCGTGCGTAAACCCCCGTTTTTGCGCAAATTTCATCCAATTCCCATTCTGGATGTTCATTTTTCAGGTCGTCGACCGTCTCGCACTTTTCCGGCAGATAAACGGAAATTGGACCAATTGTCGCATAATTCATCTAAAAACCCCCACTGAAACTTCAAATACACTACTCCTACATGATACTCCAAATTTCGATTTCCGTCAAGGTATTTTCGGCTAAATTTTCGTAAAAAAAGCGAAATTTTGCAATTTTATCCCACAATACGCGGAAATCCAGTCCATGAATGCAGATTTTGCGAATAGAGACCATATGAGACCGGCTCCGTTCTTTTCCTGACAGTTTCATTAGAGACGGTTTTTCTCTGTACAAAAATGCTCTGCGGATCTCTTTCAGGATCAGTGAGCTTCCCGACCCTGTTTTCTGAGCCGGGAAGAGCGGGGATGAGCGAATGACGTCTAATTGGTCAGCGTCTGTTCCAGTTTTTCCGGGGCAGAACCAAACGGATCCGCCGCCAAAATGCAGGTACTGTAGAGAGCGTTGGTTTGGAAAAGGAATTTCAGGTACTCGAAACTGTCTTTTCGCGCGGACGTCATGGATCCAAGAAGCGTTTTCAGCTCGGCATAATCTGCGGTTTTGAGGCGTGAAGTGACTGAATTTTCAGCGGCATTCCGGAGCGGCGGAGCAATGAGGGACTCCTGTGCCTGCACCTTTCGGAAAGCTTCCGGAAGATGCCCGGCCGAGGTGTAGAGCTGGTGAATGATCGGAAGAAAACGGGCTTCTTCCGCAGAGCCCGGGGAAAGACGGCTCGTAGAGAGCTGGAAATTTTCTGCCTTCAGTTCCGTGAGAGCCTCTGGAAATTCAGTCGGCCAGGTGAGTGGGATCTGTATCAGTTGGGAGATCCGGTAAAGTATTTTCCATGCTTCGGCTTCCGTTCCCAGAAGTTCGGTCCGGAGGACGAGGGAATGGAATTCCAGCGCGACGCCGAATTTTCCTGCGCCGGCGTTTTCGCTGTCTGCAAAAACACGGTCCGTCATCGCGGAAAGGAGCGTTTCCTGGTATTTCAGGACGCAGATCTGCTTCTGAAGAAAGACGTAGTGCCAGTAGTTCCGGATCGCTTCTTCACGCCGGGAATAGTCCGTCCGTTCGAGGACATTCCGGAGAGAAAGACCCGCCTGAAATGCTGCGGAACTCCCGGATGTTCCGGCGAGTTCTGTTTCTGAGACCGGCTTTGGCGGTTCGACCAGAACAGACGGTTTCGCCGTGAGCTGAATGAATGCCTCGGACGGAGAGACTGGACGGAAGGATTGGCGGCGGAGTGGATCCTGGGGAAAACGTGCGGCACCATCCTGCATGGCTGGACTGCCGAGTGTCGGGTCCGAAATGACCCCATTCGGACCGCCGATCGGCTGAAAATCACTTCCCGGAGGAGCCGTTTCCGCAGCCGGAGCACCATACGGCTGGAGCATCGGATCGGCAGTCGGAAGAACGACGTCGATGGCGGCGTTTTCTTCATAGACCGGAGTTTCTTTGCTGGCGTCTTCCGCAAACGTTGGGAGCCCAGGACCGTTCGGTACCGTATTTTGGGGGATTCCAGCACTGCTTTCCGTGTCAGTCGGGAGGGGCATCGAAGCAGGTGCTGCGGCCGCCGTATTCTTTTCATCTGCGGAAAGTACCGGCACATCGGAGGTTCCAGGAGCCGCGACATACGGAACGGCAGGCGCGTCCAGCCTGTTTTCATCGGCGAACGTTTTTTCTGCCGACGAGGCGTTTTGCGGACGCACAAGCAGCGGAACGAGGTCCGGACCTCTGCGGCGGCTGATAAGGAGAACGTACTGCAGGATCTCTGCGTTAAATTCTGTCAGGACGTCAAAAAAGAGCTTTCTGCGGTGCTCGAGCGTTTCCCAGGACTGAAGGATCTTTTCAGCGTCTGCTTTCTCTGCCGTCTGCATTTTCAGCAGATTTTCAGCGGAAACGTACGCAGATGCGGCGGAAATCAGCTGCTGACGCCGAAAGTCGAGCAATCCATGGAGGTAAGCTGCCCGGGAGCCGTACGCCGGAACGAACTGCCGGAATTGCGTCTCGTAGGCTCCTGCGTGCGGGAGCGTTTGCGCGGTCATGCTTTCCGTATAGCCTGCGGTCCGGCCAAGTTCAAGTGCGTTGGCGCGGAGGGTGAGTTTCGCGGCGTCTGCTTTCGTTTTGGCGGCATCCGCTGCAGAACGGTAAACTGCCTGGGACGCCGGGGCTGCGGATCCTGCCAGTTTGCCCAGTTCCTCTGCCTGACGAAGACGGAAGACGGTTTCACTTTTAAGCGCGGAGGACTTCCAGTAAAGGCGCAGTGCCGAGGCCAGCCCGTCTTCAGAGTACTGAAGATTGGGAGAGCCGAGGAACGTCTGAAGATCGACTGCCTGAACATTTTCCAGAATCAGTTGATCGGCCGGACAGAGCCGTTCCAGCAGTGAGACGGAAAGGGAGACCGGTTTGTTTTGGGACGGAGCGGCTGTTTCTGTCGGAGCTGCGGTCTGTGCTGATGCCGTTTCGGAGGGCGTGTCGAGCGGAGTGACTGTTTCCGCAGAGGCAAAATGAAACGCATTTTTACGGTTCCCGCGGTCCAGAATGGCCGAAAAACACGATGGCGCAGCAGCAGACTCGGACTCTGTTTCAAAATCCGGCTCGGAGGCTGCATTCGACTTCATGTTTGGGAGTGCGTTTGATGCGGTACTTTCGGATCCTGTTTCAGAGGACGGAGCCGTCTGCGGAGCGACGGTTTCCAAAACCACCGGGGGAGTGGAAGATTCGCGGTCCAATGGCGTTTCCGGAGCCGACTGCGTGCCGTTTTTTTCTTCTTCACCGAGGATGATGGAGTCTGAAATGCCGTCCATTGCCGTTCGGGGCATTTTCTCTTCCGGGGAGGGGGCGTGAAATTCCATATTCTGCGGACCGTAGGTTTCAGGATCTCCGGCAGATGCGTCTGCGGCGGAAACGCGGGACTGTACGGATGCGCTCAGGAAGTAAAGGACCAAAATTCCCCAAAGCAGGCTGAATGAACAAAAACGGCTTTTCATGTTTGATTGCGGATCAAAAAAATTGAATTCAACGGCCCCCTCTGCACAAATGGCGAGAAGGCGTGCCCAAAATGTCTGGTTTCTGCCACAGTATAGCACATCACGGAATATTTTTCAACACTGGTTCGGTAAATTCTGCCAGTTCTGGTGAAATTTTTTCCGCTTTTTTCAAAAATTCAGCCGCTTTCGCGTTCTGTCCGTCTGCGTAGAATGCAAAACCGCACAAAAGATCCAGTTCTGCATTCTCCGTCTGCGCACGCGCGGCTTTCTCCAGAGCGGCGAGAGCTTCGGATTTTCGTTCCGCATTTCCCTGGTAGACGTAGTCCAGGGAAAAAGGACTCGTCGGCCAGAGTCTGG
>CAZRGJ010000148.1:0-6712 GCA_964599445.1 uncultured Planctomycetaceae bacterium
CGTCGAGATCGCCCCACGTGTCCAGAAGTCCCTGCACACACGCTTCCAGAGCCGTTTTGTCGGTCACGTCTACCGCAACAAACCGCGCACCGCACGCCTTGGCCGTTTCTTTTCCGCGCACGGTATCCACGTCGCAAAACGCGACCCGGTCCCCCTCGCGGCAAAACGCTTCCACGATCGCCCGTCCGATGCCGTGCGCACCGCCCGTCACGAAAACACGCCGGTCCATCTTTTTCCATCCTTTCCTGCTAAAGCGAAAGCACGAACGCTTCCAGATCCTTCAACTCCTGCTCCGAAAGTTCCGCCGAAAAACCATGTCTTCCATCGCGGAACATCTCCAGGATCGTCCTGTAGCGTCCGTCATGGAGATACGGTGCCGTCCGCCAGCACTCGCGCAGAGTCGGCGTATCCATTGGACGCGCTTCATACGTCGTCGCCGTCCCCACATCGTGCAGCTTGCCGTCCGTGAAGAATTCCCCCGTATGGCACGACGCGCACTGCGTTTTCGGACCGTAGAAAAGGCGGCGTCCCCGCTGGATCGAGGCACGGATCTCCGGATCTTCCATAGCTTCACGCAGGATCGGCGCTCTGCGAGCTTCCAGAGCCGTGAGGTACGCATCAATGGCACGCGCCTCCTCTTCCTTCGGCTGAGTGAAGTGGATCATCTCGATCCCCTTGCGCACGGCCAGCTCGGCATTAACCCGAACTCCGACCGCCATGGCCGGTGCCGTACGGTGCGCGTAAAGCATACTTTTCGTGCTCTTCGGATTCCCGCTCCCGTCATTGAGCAGATCCCAATTCAGCCCGTCTGCCCGAGCGTCCGGATGACACGACGCGCAGCTCTGCCATTGCTCAAAGCAAAGCTGACCATCGTTGAAGAGGCTCTCTCCCCACCGCTCCGTCGTCCAGACCGGCGGTTTCCCCGCCAAATGGAGCGTCCTGCCGGAATTGAACGGACTCTCTGCCAGCACGATCCGATCCACCGAGTCGCTGAAGTAGTTTACGACGTACGCATACTCACGCATTTCGCCATTTTCTGCCGGCTCCTTCCCGATCGTGACCGCACGCGGACCGCGCCCAGAGGTGAAGACACGCTTCTGCGTCGGAATAAGATCTTCCGCATGGTCCGGAGTCGCTCCCATGGCCGGATACGGAGCCAGACTGTTTTCGAAATTCTCGTGCATCGCCAGCCGGTCGATCACGCTGACGTCCATCGTCCCTGCGTGCGTCACGACGAGCCATTTTCCATCTTCCGAACACGCGATCCCCCAAGGATTCGCCGCCGCAAACGTGAAATGATCCAGAGTCTGCGTCCCCGTCCGCTCTCCGGTCTGAAGGTCGATGAAACTGATGGAATTCATGTTGATCCACCCGCCTTTCACCTGCCCCGTCGTGATGGCATAGCTTCCCATTGAGTGAAGCACGTACGCGTACCGACCGTCCGGAGAAACGCACACACCCCGCATATTCAGCGTCCCATTCGGAAACTCGACCCACCGCGTCTCCCACGTCTCCGTATCTACGAGAGCCACTTTCCCGACGATGAAAAACTCATCCGCCGTCCGGTCATTAATGAGCAGATTCGACACTACGAGCGTCTTGCCGTCCGGACTCACCGCACACGCAAACGGCTCGCGGTCCATCGGGATCTTTCGAATCAGTTCCGGTTTCTGAAATTCCTGCTCATTCTGCACATTCCCTGAACTCGGCAGCTGCACGGCCTCGCCCCGATTGCTGAAACGTGCGCAGAGGTAGATGCGGTCCCCATCCGGTGAAAGGACCGGCGACTGCGGCCCTTCCCCCACCGGGATCCTCCAGAGAATACTGCCCGATACCGTGTCGAGGCAAAGCAGCTCCGGATCACGGATCTCCGGCTCAGGATGCGTCGGAAGCATCGACTGGATCTCAGGATCGCACGTGACGTAAAGCCTCAAACCATCTCGCGAAAGCACCAGACCGGTCGGAGAAGCAGGAAGCGGGATCCGCCTTCGAAGCAGATCGCACTCCGTCCCGATCTCCAGGATCTCCGCAGAATCCAGACAGGCCGTCCAAAGCGTTTTCCCATCCGGAGAAAGTGCCGTCTCTCCCGGTCCCAGCCAAGATGGCACATCTGCCCCGGCCGGCGAAACAGAAAAAAGAAAGAGACTCAGCACCGCCGTCAGCAGCAGACTCCGCACGTTCATTCGCGTCATGAGATTCCTCACCTTTCTCATAGAAAAACAGAGCCGATCCCCCAATTCGGGAAACCGGCCAAAGTCTCAGATCCAAACGGCAAAACTCACTCCAAAGAAACGCTGCTGCCGCCCGGAAGCGAATACTCGTAGATCCCGAATTCCTTGTACGGGAACCCGCCGCAGCGTTCAATGATGCTGTTCACCGCCGCATTGTCGCGGTACGTCCAGCTCAGCTCGCCGCCATCATAGCCGGCTTCCAGACCATACTGAAGTGTCTTGATGACCAAAAGCTCGCTGATTCCCCGCCGGCGATAGTTCGGGTCAACACACAACACCATCATTCGGCACGTCTTGATCCGGCGGCGATAGTAAAGGAACTTCAAAAAACCAAATGGAAACAGTTTCCCGTTCAGCGGCTTGATCGCCTCATTCAAATCCGGGATCGTGATCGAAAATCCAACCGGCTTCTCTCCGTCAAACGCAAGAAAAATGTGTTTCGGGTCCGAGAAATTCACCAGATCCTTCGCCATCTGCCGAATCTCTCCGTCGCTCAGTTCCGCGTAATTCCAATTGTCCCGAAGCGAAATATTGTACACATCCCGGCAAAGACGGATCTCGTTTTCCAGATTTTTCGCATCAAATGTTCGGCACGTGATCTGGGAACGGTTCAAAAACCAGTTCATCCGTTTCGCCCACTTCTCCAGCATCTCATTCGATTTTGGGAACCACCATGCGTAAAGTCCCTGACATTCGACCATCCCGGCAGACTTCACCAACGCTTCATAGTACGGCGGATTATGGTTCATCCCGTAGCGCTGCGGCGTATCGAACCCGCGGATCAAAAGCCCCATCTCATAGTTCGTCGAGTAATTCATCGGCCCGATCATCGAAGTACGGCCAAAATTCTCGCGGCTCCAGTTCATCGCCGTATCGAAAAGTGCCTTCGCGACCTCGGCATCGTCCACACATTCAAACATTCCCCAGGCACCGCTGTTCGTCCCCTTCCGGGCGTTCAGCTTCGGATCATCCGAAACCAGGATCCGTCCGGCAGGAACACCGTCCCGGTAGGCAAGAAACGCCTGAGCACTTCCAAATTCATAGAAAGGATGCACCTGAGGATCCAGAAATTTACGCACCTCGCACTTCAAAGGCGGAACCCACATCGGATCCGACTGATTGATCGTCCATGCGAGCTGCACAAAATCATTCAGCATCTTCTTTCCATGAACAGGAAGGACCTGAATCTTACCGGAATTTAAACTCAAAGTACTGTGGGACATAACAAAAACTTACCTTTAATTTCAGCCTAAGATACAGACCGCCTCGACACAAAATTCCAAACTTTTCGCGTTTAGCCATCCGCATTCCAGTCTGACGCCGTTCTGCTCCATTCCGTAAAATTACCGAGCGTGAAACAGAGACTGCCGAATGGGAAAATCTTCTCATGGACTCCATTATACTCGACAATTCGGCCAATCAACTCCAAAAAATAAAACGAAATCCAAAATAATTGAAAATTTGCTAAAAATTTCCCAAATTACGCAATACCCAAAGAAAAAAAGCCGGAAAAGATCCCGGCCTGCTGCAAATACGAAAATTCACTTCACTCTTCCGACGCCTCTTCTTCATCATCAGGATCTGACGGTTCTTCTTCAGGGAGACTGTTCGGATCCATCGGCAGACCGCCGTCTGACGTAAACATTTCGTTATGCTGCGTCTGAAGGACCCGCACACAAAACATTTTCTGTTCCGCCCCATTCTCCCCTTCCTCGTCCGTAAAGAAGAAGGAACCAACATTTCCCTCAACATTCGGCAGTCCCGTCATGACGACAAACTGACCGGGACGCAGATTCAGCTCGCTGTGCAGCGTATCGAAAGAACGTTTCGGTCGGGCCGCGGTCATCTTGAACGCACCAGCATCGTATTCAAACGTCTGCCTCTGCTGGCCGTACTGAACTTCCGGGAAAATTTCCAGCTTCACGCTGCCGTCGCCGCAGGTCTGTGTCCGAAGAGCCAAGACTCCCTGCGCCTGATGGAACGTCTCTCCGCCGAGTGCTCCGTTTTCCTTAAAGAAAATCGTCGCCTGGGATTTCACGTCCGAAACATTGACTTCATTGCGCTGCCCGTTTCGCGAGCAGATCATGCGGCGAAACAGATGCTGGGAATCGGAAAGATCGCCTAAACGCACCGTCGTGACGATTTCCGACGGATTTTCATCGTCCCGGGTCTTCAGGATACGCAAAAATGTAGGCGGAAGCTGATTGCCGATCACCCCGGCACGGATCCCGTTCGCCAGCATTTCACGACGAAGCGGAGCCGGAAACGCCAGCTCATCCACATCGTTCCAGAGTGCAGTATTCAGATCCGGATCCCCATGCGGGCAGCGGACGACGAAAACTTCCAGAACGACGGACTCCTCCGACATCAGACGTCCGCTCAGCAGCCGGGAATCGTCAGGAAGCGGCTGATTGGAATGCGGAGAAAGGAAAAAAGAAGAATGGCAGCCGCACACGACCAGAGTTAGTGCGAAAAACGCACCAAGCAAAGTACTCCGGCTCCAATGGCTGACCAATCTTTTCATCTCTTTCAAACCTGATTTTCTAAAAATCCTGAAACAAACTCCCGCACAAAGGAGCTTTTTAGAAGTTTACCCGTTTTTTCCCACACTGTCAATCCGGATTTTTCAAATTTAATGAAAAATTTCAAAACAGAGGCAAAAAAACGGGTTTTTCCGCTGATTCGCCGTAAAAGATCCGTAAAATTCCCTGAAGTCCTGCTCGGAATCAGAGAATTCTCCAAACGAAAGGATCTTCGGAATTCCCCGTACGTCTCCTCGATCCCGCCCTAGCGTTTCTTCCCGGATTTACGGTACCGCTTCAGCAGGAAGAGAAATCTGCGCAGGTCCAGAGGCAGCGGAGCCTCAAACTGCATTTTCTCCCCGGTCTTCGGATGGAAAAATTCAATACGCCGCGCATGGAGTGCCTGACGCTCCAGAACCAGCGTCCCGGCATGGACCTGATCCCAATCGAGATTTTCGAAATCATCGGCCGACTCTGGAAGCGGAAGTGCTTCATCGTGCGAGATCCCGTGCAGGGACCGATCCCGCCTCAACTCTCCCAAAAGGAGACGCGGATGGGTACTGTAAAGCAGATCTCCCGCGATCGGACACCCAATGTGCGCAAGATGAAGGCGGATCTGGTGCGTTCGTCCGGTCTTCGGGAAGCAGCGAAAAACCGTGAATCCGTCAAATCGGTCCTCCGTCTCATAAAACGTTCTCGCACTGCGTGCTCCCGGATCGTCAAACCGGATCATCTTTTTCTCACGCTGACCTCCGGAATGGTCGCCGATCGGCGCGTCGATCCAATCGCATTCCCGGATCGGCGCACCGTAGGAAATCGCCAGGTATTCCTTCTGCACCTGCCGCTGCTCAAACTGCGCCGCCAGCTTTGCATGAGCAACATCATTCCGGGCCACGAGGATCACGCCGCTCGTATCTCGGTCTAAGCGATGAACGATCCCCGGACGCTGGGGACCGCCGGCCTGACTAAGATCATCCCCAAACCGAAATTGAAGTGCACTAGCCAGTGTACCGCTCCAATGTCCCCGAGCAGGATGGACCACCATTCCCGGCGGCTTGTTGACCGCAACGACCCAATCGTCTTCGTAGAGAATATCCAGGGGAATATCTTCCGCATGCGGACACTCGCGCACAAGTTCCGGAAGAGTGATCCGAACCGACTGACCAGGATTCAGCTTGTACGCCGGCTTCGCTGTCTTGCCGTCCACGAACACACTGCCGTCCGTGATCGCATTCCGCATCGCGACTCGGCTGAAATCCGGGAAATGGTACACCAGATATTTATCCAGGCGCCATCCCGATTCATCGTATTCCACCGTTACGGTGTGCGTCCCGGACGGAACTCCGTTTCCAGAAGGAGCGTCCTCGCCGCCATCAGTCTCGATCTCGCTGGAAACCAGTTCATCTTCCCATTCAATTTCCGGAAAATTTTCATTCTCTGCACACATGATCAACCCTGCAGAACAAAATACCTACAAAAAAAGCGCCGCATCTAACGCAGCGCTTAGGGAATTCCTATTAAAATCAGGCTGCCGGGGCTTCGGGAGCCGGAGCGGCTTCTGCCGGGGCGGCCGGAGCTTCAGGGGCCGGAGCCGGAGCAGCTTCTGCCGGGGCGGCCGGAGCTTCAGCAGCCGGAGCCGGAGCGGCTTCTGCCGGGGCGGCCGGAGCTTCAGGGGCCGGAGCCGGAGCAGCTTCTGCCGGGGCGGCCGGAGCTTCAGCAGCCGGAGCCGGAGCAGCTTCTGCCGGGGCGGCCGGAGCTTCTGCAGCCGAAGCCGGAGCGGCTTCTGCCGGGGCGGCCGGAGCTTCTTCGAGCAGGATCTCAGCCGGAAGTTCAGCCTGCGGGGCCGGATTTTCAACCGGAACGACCGTTTCAGGGGCCGGAATATCCAGAGCAGCATTTTCAGCCTGGCTGGCGGCGGCTTCTTCAGGCGTCACGGCCGGGGCCGGAGCGACACACAAT
>CAZRGJ010000149.1:0-6016 GCA_964599445.1 uncultured Planctomycetaceae bacterium
CATCCAGACAGCATTTCAGGATCCGTCGGCAGTGCACGTCGAATGAGTAGAGAAGATCCGTGAATGTGCGTGAGTCGAGAGACGGAGATTTGAGGAAAAATTCCAGATGGCACGCCCACACTTTCATGCGCAGTGCCGTGTCCAGCGAACGCCACCCCGGATGGCTGAACGCATTCTCCGGTTTGTGCATATGCCGGGTCCAGGAACGCATTTCAAAGACCCACTCACGGGCAAATCTCTCGTCTTTCGTCCGGACGTACTCTCCCGTGAGTGCCGTGAGCCAGCTGAATCGGTGAAACTGCCAGAGCCATTCTTTGTCTTTGTGCGGATTCGTGTCCCAGTCGATCTCGTCTTTTCCGCGGAAATCCGGCTCGTAGGACGGCTGACCATGGAAAATGTGCTGGAGCGCAAGTTCTGCCGTCTTTCTCGGTTCCTTGCCTCCGTATCCGCGCGTCCCAACGATCTTCTCCGGCTCACAGTCATTGAAAAGCCCGTAGATCGACGGAAGTTTCCGATTTCGGTAGGCTGCGAGGAGGGCTTCCTGCTTTTCCAGCGGAGTTTGTGCATTTTCCAGAAAGGGCGCGAGCGTCGGATGTGCGGGATCCAGGAAATTCAGAACTTCCTCCAAATATGGACTGACTTCCTGAATTTTCGGCATGGAGTCCAGAGCGGCGGAAGAACCGGCTTCTGAATTTTGTGCATTCGCGGCATTCGGGGTGACTGCGGCGTTCTGGAACAGTGCGCCTGCTGCGGCAGAAGTGGAGAGTGCGAGAAATTTACGGCGGGTTTGGGGCATGGAAACCTCCCTGAAATGATTTGGAATTTGGGATTCTAAATGGAATGATTGTGCCGCCTCGCCCAAGCTGAGAGGTTGGCGAGACGGCGTTAGGTGGCTGGGTGGAGATCAAATGCCGAAGCGGCGGCTCATTTCTCCGGTTTGTCGACACATTCCAGTTTCATCTCATCGCTGTTGCCCTTCAGTTCCGGGGCATACATCGCCTCGATCCGGGCGGGAAGAGCGGAGACTTTTCCGGGAGTTTCTGCACGCAGTCTGTACGAGACACTGTGGGTCCCTTCATTCAGACTGCGCACGAAAAATGCCGTTCGGTCGTCGCGGTACTCAACGTACGCTCCCATCGCATTCCCATCGTATCCGCTGCGTGTTTCGACGTTTTCGAAACCGGCGGGTTTCATGTCCTCGATCAGGATGTACGAGTAGTCGTTTTTGCTTTCGACAGTCAGTTCCACTTCGATCAGATCTCCGCTGGCGACCGTTTCGCCGGAATCCATCGGGATCCGCTCATACTTCAGGATATTCTGCTTCACGAGCTGACCGCGTCCGCCTGCGGCATTCTGCTGCGCCTCGATACGCTTCAGACGGAAGTACTTTCGTTCGACTTTGACCTCTAGTCCGGTTTTCCGGATGAAGTCTTCCAGCGTGAAGTACCGTGCGTAGCCGTTAAAGTACAGCGGACCGGTTCCCGTTTTACGCAGCTCCACACGGTGCGTGCCGGTGGTGACGGCTTCCCCTTCGAGAAGGAAAGTCAGGTCGACTGTGAAGAGATTTTCCGGCGAGATCTCGACCGTTTTGCGAAGTTCACCGTCCAGGAAGACCTCGACCTTCATCTGCGGTTCAAGTTCATTCGTCGTGCGCAGGTAGTGCGTGAACGCTTCCAGAACCTGTGCTGTATCGCGCGTGGAGTTCCAGTAAACCGCGTTTTTCCGGTGGTTCAGGAGGTACTTCACGAGACGAGACGCGGTCTGGAGAGTTTCCGGAGTCGGATCCAGACAGAGCAGACGGAGATACGCGGCCTGCGTTTCGATGTCGTTTCCGTACCAGCACCACCACCAGCAGAAACCGGGCAGCGAAAGATGCGCCGTCTGGTTTTCGTCATCCTGAACGAGGAACTGCGTAAGGAACTTCCGGATCGTCTGGAAACGCTCCATTTCTTCACGCTGGAAGAATGCGATCCCGGAAATCGCGTTGGACTGCGGCGAAAGATGAACGCGGTCCCGGAAAATGAAATCGCTCATCGCTTGGGCAGAGCCGTTCATCCAGCCCGCTTCCGTCAGCGTCGCGAAAACGAGGACGTCGACTTCATTCACGCGGTTTTTCCACGGACGGTCACGGAATTCTGCAGGAAGCACGCCGTCTTTGGGGAGTTTGCCCGCTTCGCGGAGTTCATGGAGTTTGATGCCGAGACGCAGTTTCTCGAGTTCACGTTCCTGATGTCTCGCCAGCCAGCTGAGGCCGGACTGGATCGAGCGGTTGACCGATTCCGGGTTTTCGAGTGTGCCGAAAACTTCTGCTTTCTGTGCCAGAAGGAGACCGCGCACGACGATGGAGGTCAGGTGCGCGGAAGAGGTCTCACCGGCTCCGGAGAACCAGCCCCACCCGCCGTCTGCGCACTGCATATTCACGAGTCGATCTACTCCGACCGAGACCATGTCGTTGAGGAGTGCTTCATCGAAAACCGGGTCGTTTTTCCGATTCCGGTTCTGCGTTTTCCACTGCGCGTTCCGTTCGCGGGCGTCGCCGATCTCCTGTGCGTTGAGGTTCGTCTTCCGGTCCGCGAGTGCCGCAAGATCCACACCGGCATCGTCCAGAGCTTTGCGGACCAGGACTGCCGGAAGGAATCGGCTGACGGTCTGTTCTGTGCATCCGTACGGATATTCGGCCAGGTACGGGATCTCGTCGAGCATCGCACCTGCCAGCGTCGGAGAGAAACGGATCTCCAGCGCGGAATCCTGCGGACGGCGGGCTTCCGGAATCGTGAATTCCATGAACCCGCTTGCCGTCGATGGTACGTTGACGTTTTCCGCGCCAGCTTTTGGGGCGGTTGCCGAATCGGTTTTCTGTGCGGTCTCCATTCCTTCCTGCGTTTCCGCATTCGCCGGGATCATGCCGCTGCACGCATCCTGCTTCGCCATTCCGTGGATCTGGATGGGGAAGGAAAGGAGCATCGCATCGGATTCTTCGTCTGTCTGTGCGGACATCGTGACGGAGCACTCACCCTCGTTTTCGGCACGAATGCGCCAGTCAACGCGGGATTCCCCCTGTGCGGGGATCCGGACGGTCACCGTTTGCGCGGAATCCTCCAGGAGACGGCACGGTGCGTCTTTCGGAAGGGAAAGTTTCACCAGGACGGATTTTTCCGTTTCGAGGTAATTGTGCACATTCGCCGTCAGGACGATCTCATCCGACGTCGTCGCGAAACGCGGCGTCTGCATTCGGAGGATCAGATTTTTGGCGGTCAGGATCTCGGTCTCGGCTTTTCCGACCTGCGTTCCTTCCCCCATGGCCCATGCGCAGATTTTCCACGTCGTGAGGTTTTCCGGCATTGGGAAATCGACTTTCGCGATCCCGTTTTCGTCAGTTTCTATCGCCGATATCCAGTACGCAGTGTCCGCGAAATTCTTTCGGACGACCGCTTCTGCGAGAGTCTGGGCGGAGGCTGGATCACCGGGGCCATTTGTCGCGGCTCCTGTTTCCATTAAGGCCTTTTCCTGCTTCATTTCTGCTGCCGGAACGGCGTCCATATCTGCGGCCATCTCGTTCTCTGCGAGCATGGGAGCCTCTGCCGTCGGAGCTGCCGCCGCCATGGGCATCGCCATGGCGGCACCGTCCATCGCGGCATTTTCTTCCAATGTCATCGCTTTCATCCGACGTGTACCCCTGCCGGCGACCGCGCCGACTTTTCTCATCCTTGTGCCGGAGAAGTTCATTCTTTCTTCCGCTGCGAACATGATGGGATCCTGCCGATTCTGTCCAATTCCGCCATTCGTGAAGTAATGGAAATATCCGAGGTCCGTCATGCCGGGTTCTCGCGGTTTCGTCATGGAATGGGAGATCTGCTGGTTCGTGGAACGGGTCTCCGGGTAATGGTGCCGTTTCCAGTTCCAGAAATGCGCGTAAATGTCCCCCACATTCGGACCACCGGAAACGTACTCGAGCGATTTGTCGTAGACCGTCAGGACCGTCTGCCCCACAAACGGTTTACCGTCGGCGTCGGTGAGCTTCAGCACGATTTCCGCTTTTTCGCCTGGAAGGAAACGCTCTTTGGATGGAATGGCTTCCAGATCCAGGATGCGCTTCACCGGGGGAACGCAGATCTCTTTCGTGACGGCGTAAACCTGACTGTTTGCCGTCACCAGAGCCTCAACGAAGAAGTTCGGCTGATCGCATTCCCGGACGGGGAGTTCCACGATCCGGCTCTTTCCGTTCATCGGAATGACGCGCGGAGTTGAGCAGATCCCGTTTTCGCACCGCTCGAAAAGGACGACAGACGCATCTGCAAGATTCGTGTTCACGAGAAGTCGAACGGTCTCACCCGGCCGGTATTCCGATTTGTCCGGGATGAGTTCCAGTTCATTGAATCGGAGATCCTCTCCCGTCGCTCCATCACCGTGAATGGTAAAGAGGACCGCGCCTTCAACGGTCTTCGGTTCTTCTTCACCGCTGGTGAGCGTGCACGAAACGCGGAACTGGCCGGAATGGTCGGCTTTCAGTTGGAAGAGGGCGGATCCCTCGGCATCTGTCGCGATTTCGGCACTCTGAAGCTCTTTTTCCTTCGGAGTACCGTCTTTTTCGTAGCGGACTTCAAAGACCCGGACCGTTCCTTTTCCCTCAACTGTTTTTCCGTCCGGCGTTTTGGCGGCGAAGTGGATCGGGACCTGGTCGCCGACCCGCGCGTAGCCGCAGTGCGTCCAGACGTTCACCTCGAAAGGTTTCCGAGCGGCCAGAACGGTTCCTTTTCCGGTGATGGTGCGTCGGGAAGCGTCCACGACGTCCGCTTCAATGCGGTACTGATGGTCGGCATCCGGGTAAAGAAATGCGGCAGACGAAGAGTCGATGAGGATCTCGGCTTTTCCTTCCATCTCAGGAGTCAGGCGGAGCTCGCCCTCCTGAACCAGCTCTTCTCCGCCGAAATTCCGCCCTTCAAACCAGGGTGGAAGCGGAGCCGCACATCCCCATGAACGCCAGCCGGGGAACCACGGTGCATCGTATGTACTCCACCAGTAAGCTGGACCGTAGAGCCAGTCCCACGGAGCGGGAGCGTACCAGCGCTGCGTTCGCGTCTCGCGGAAAACACGGTACTGGATCGTGCCGTTCGCGACAGGGACACCGAAATAGTATTTGGATTCGATGCTGACTCTCACCGTGTCGCCGAGCCGGGCCGGTTCTTTCGGTGCATTGACCTTCACTTCAAATTCCGGCTTGCGGTACTCTTCCATTCGGAACGTGACCTGGCCAAATACAAAATTGGGATCCTGAACGTCCCAGACCGAGACGGCATACTGTCCAAGTTTTGCGTCTTTGGGAAGGAGGAACTCACCGGAAACTGCGCCGCATCGGTCCGAGGTGACTTCGCGTTCCTCGATGTTCTCCCCGTTCGGGTCGGAGATCCGGATCCGAAGTTTTCGTTCGGAGACCGCGCCGGCGGGGAGATTGGGAAATGCGGCAAATCGGGAAGCTGGCCTGAATGTTTCATCGTCAGCTTCCAGGTAGTTTCCCTGACCATAAACGGCACGGGAAACCCAGAATTTGAAGTTCACCTTTTCTTCCGGTCGGTAGATCGGGCGGTCGGTGATCCCGAAAGCCGTCAGATTTGAGTAGGATGTGGGGTGAAAAAAGGAGAAATTCATCGAGCCCCAGTGGATCCCTGAGATTGTTTCGATCCGTTCGCCATTGGGTCTGCGGACTGAGATGGCATACCGGAAGGCTCCATGGTCGTCGTTTTTCATGTTTTCCGGGGATCCGATCCACGTGCCGTTTTGGTCACAGTCTGCCGTGAAAATATTGGAGTAGAAGCGGAAACCGTCTCTGCGTCGGCGGTCTCGTGAGGGGACCCACTCCCGACGGAAACCAAGGAATTCAAGTTTGGCACCCGGGATCGGTTTTCCTGTCCGCGAGTCGGCGGCATAGTACCAGCTGCGTCCGTTCAGTTTTTTGTTTACGAGCATGACGTCCTGGACCCATGCTGTCGTGAAGACCCGGTTCCCATTTTCGGCCTGC
>CAZRGJ010000149.1:6026-6676 GCA_964599445.1 uncultured Planctomycetaceae bacterium
GAGAGCGTCGTGTCGCGGTGATCCGGAGCCGGATCGAGCGAAATGGACCACGTGCTTTTTTCGTCCGTCAGGAATTCCGTTTTACGGTCCTGAAGCAGCTGGTAGGCAAGATGCTCGATAGAGAGCTGGTTGATTTCCTGATCCAGATTGGAATCGCGTCCCGGAGTCTGGACGGCTGCCTTTTCGATCAGATCGCGCAAGGTACGGAAAAGTTTTTCCAGATCTACGCGGGTTGCCGTGAACTCTGCTTTTTTGGCATTTCGGAAGCGGATGGAAAGCTGGGGAGCTTCCGAGGTCTGCTGCTTCTGCGGGAGGAAACGGACCCAGTTCCCGGTGATCTCTTCCGTGAAATCGAGGGGATCTGGAATTTCGAGCGTCTCGCTGAATTCCGGACGGACCGGGATGTGCGGGAGTTCTTTCGCGAGCCTGAATGCTTCGACCGCGCGCGGATACTGCCGACGGTTCATCGCGATGAGTCCCAGGTAGGACTGCGCCGTTTTCTGGTACGGATTTGGGCGTTCTGCAAGCTGGCGGTAGAGCGAAATGTAGTTTACGTCATCCGGCATCGTGAAGCGGCGGATCCCTGCGGCAGTCTGGGCGATCGTTTCCGTGTCTCCAAGCGTTTCGAGTGCCAGAAGACTTCCAGCGCG
>CAZRGJ010000150.1:0-6657 GCA_964599445.1 uncultured Planctomycetaceae bacterium
TTCCCATACCGATCGATGCGGTGACGAACAAAGGCCAGAGAATGACCATTGAAATGCCAATTATAGTGCCCTGGTTCAGCCATTTGCCTCCAGCAGAAGTAATATGCAAATCTGAACCACGACGTTCCAGTTTCAATGTTGCCAGAATATTCAGTCCTGTAATTGTCCCACAAAAGGAACGAGCACTGCCAGATTTCGTATTTCTGCACTGAAAGAGCATCGAATCTCCAAAGTCCAGTAACTGAGTTTCCCAATCATTGATCCGATATTGAGAGACCAGGTATTCTCCCAGTGCTTTCATATCATCTGCCCGATTAATGAATGTGTATTCTGCCATTGTATTTTCTCCATTTTTTGATTATCGAAAGTTAAGGAAATTATAATGCGTAATCCTTGAGTATTTGGCTCTTCCGGCAAGTGCGTACCAAAGCAGATTCGATTTCACCACAGACCGCACAGAAGAACCACAGAAACACACTGAAAAAAGGGAGAGATCCCCGTTTTTGCATTAAAGTCAGTGTTTTTCTGTGAATTCTGTGGTGGGATTGGTGCTCGGTTGTCGGATGAACTGAGTATTTTACATCCTCAAGTGTTGGGCAATTCTTTTTGACTGTCAGTTTTGTCGGGGGTACTTTCTTCACGGGCTCTATCCGATGACGAAAAATTCTTCGCATTCGCAAACGCTTGAATTATTTTCGTTGCGCAGATGGCAATTATGGTAGTAGTAATCGGCTCCATCTTTCAATCTCCTTTCTGATCTAAAAATCCTAGATAGGATACTTTAAATTGATCCTTAAAATCACTGTTAAGATGTTTCGAGCGTATTGAAAGAAAATTTTAAATTTTTTCTGCATATTGTCAAGGTTACCCCCCCTCCGTATTTTAACATTTTGATAAGGTCATCATTTTCATTTCAGCCAAGAAAAACAAAACGGACAGAACACCGGAGTATTCTGTCCGTTCTGCGAGGTGAAATGCGGTCTGTTTTCTATTTCTTCACGCCGTCGGGGCAGCCGATCTCGAGGATCTGACGGACGATCTCTTCCGGGGAACAGAGTTCCGTCGTGATCTCCATCGTCGCGCAGTCCCGATAAAACGGCTCGCGGACTTCCAGAAGATGACGGATTTCATCCAGTGCTGAGAGGTCCGTGAGACTCGGTCGGCTCGTCGCGGTCGTGGAGTCGCCGTTCATGCGCTTGTGGATCGTCTCTGCCGATGCCGTCAGCCAGAGGACCGGCCCGGAGGCACGCAGAACGTTCCGCGTGTTTTCCCGCATGATGGCTCCGCCGCCTGTCGCGAGGATGAGTTCCTTTTTCAGGCACAGTTCTGCGATGATCCGCTCCTCGAAATTCCGAAACGCCGGCTCTCCGTCCTCTGCGAAGATCTCCGCGATGGTCTTTCCTGCCTGACGTTCGATCTCGCGGTCCGAATCGATCCACGGACACCCAAGCGCCTCGGCGAGACGGCGTGCGATCGTCGTTTTGCCGGTCGCACGATAGCCAATTAACGAAACGATCATTTTATTCTCTCCATTTTTTCAAAAAAATCAGCCGCCCCGGAAATCATGTCTCGCGAGGGGCTGAAAATTTTTCCAAATCCCCGGCAGGTTTCTGGACAGGATCCTGCCGGGGACGGATCTCAGACTATTCCGCGCTTTCCGCCGGAGCGTCTTCTTTCTTCACGTTGCCTTCGGTCAGCCAGGCAGCGACGACCTCGATCTCCAGCGGAGTCATGAGATTGTTCGCCGAGCCTTCCGGTTCCGCGTGGAAGACGGTCATCGTGTTTTTGTCGTAGAATTTCGACGCATCTTCGATGACGCGCTTCGTCCACTCTTTCGACGCATACGCCGTCAGATCCGGACCGCTGTGTCCCGGCTGTTTCGGATAGCCGTAGAACTGATGGCACTTCAGGCAGCTCTTCGAGTAGGCAGCTAGACCGTCAGCATTCACGCCGTCGATCGTGTACTGGAGGACTTCCTTGACTTCGTTTCCGTCGCGGTCTTCGATCTTGCGGAGGTTCTTTCCGTCGGACTTCCAGCGCAGTTTGCGCAGTTCCACCGCCTCGACGGAGGCCGTGCGCGGCTGAGTCAGCGACGCTTCCGCAGTCAGCAATTCGATGACGGAATCGAGTTCCGCACGCATTTTCGCGCGATCTTCGTCCGAGTACTCTTCGCTCAGCGGGCTGTTCGGGTCCATCTGGTTGAAGAGGGATTCCGCCACGGTCTTCATTTCCTCAAACGCAGAGTTTTCGTAGCCGATGTAGTCCTTCGTGCTGACGCGGTTTTTGTCCATCCAGCCGGCGATCCAATCGCGCGTGCCGTAGCCCCAGAGATTCGGAGCGCAAGGCGTTTCCATCCGGAAAATGTCGTCGCCCGTGACTGTTTCGTCTGCCGGAGCGTATGGATGGCAGGAGGCGCAGTGCTTCTTGAAGACTTCCGGACCGGTCGGGATGACGACTTCCGCATCGGAGGCGGCCGGAGCCGCGCCGGAGATCATGGAGAGCGCACCCGATTTGCGAATGCCGCCGAACTCCTGGATCGCGAAGTAAACGTCCATCGCACGCTGATGCTCGGACTTCATGGCCGTCTGGTAGGATTCATTGTTTGCGTCACGGTCGTAGGACGCCATCGTGAGGTAGACCATCACCAGAGCGACCGCCGCGAAGTACACGACATTGAAAATGTGTCCGCCGGGAACTCGTGCAATGAACGGCATCAGGAAGAAAATGCCCACGATGACCGTCGGGATGCAGAAAATCAGAATGAATTCCGGGCACTTGCTCGAGAAAAGGAGCGCGTACTCGTACAGGCCGCGGAACGTCCATTCCGGACGCGCCGTTTCAGAGCTGGCCATCGGGCTGGTGTCGGCCGGAGGACCAAGTTCCACGCCGAGATAGAGTCCCGGTTTCACGACGGACGGAACGATCATCGCTTCTTCAGATTCTTCGGCTTTGGCTTCTTCTGCCGGGGCGGCTTCTTCCACTTTCGCTTCTTCCGCAGGGGCCGCAGCTTCTTCAGTGACTGCCGATTCCACTGCCGGTGTTTCCGCCGGGGCCACGGTTTCCGCGTTCACTTCCACTGCCGGAGCGGCCGGAGCAGCATTAGCGGCCGGAGCCGGAGCCGGAGCAGGAGCAGCTTCTCCAACGACTTCGATCTCAAGGGGTTCTTCGGCAGCCGGGGCAGGTTCAGCCGGAGCGGGAGTCGGGGCAGGTTCTGCCGGAGCGGGAGTCGGGGCAGGTTCCGCCGGAGCGGGAGTCGGGGCAGGTTCCGCCGGAGAGGGAGCCGGGGCAGGTTCGACCGGAGCGGGAGCCGGGGCAGGTTCGACCGGAGCCGGCTGGACGGCTTCAACGACAGCATTGACGTCATTTCCGGCAGCGGGAGCCGGGGCGGCTTCCACGGCAGCCGGGGCTTCGACCGGAGCCGTTTCCGCAGCGGGCGTGCCTTCCGGAGCTTCAACGATCGGAGCTGCTTTAAGCTCAGAAAGTTTCTTTGCTTCACGGTACTCACCAAGGTTCTGGAAGCAGAGAGCGAGCACGATTCCCATCGCGACGCAGCAGCCCAATGCATTCACGGCAGCCTGGCAGGACCACCAGCGGGCGATCCCGGTGCTTCGGCATCCGCCGCAGCTGGAGGCGGTCTGTGCGGGGACTTTCAGTTCGCCGCTGGCGAGCTGTTCGTCAAGGATCCTGCGTTCCGTACGGGCATCGCAGATCGCGTGGAGGACGAGCAGAACAATGATCCCGGCGGCAAAAACGCCGACGTGCAGCGCGAAGAAGTGTGTG
The DNA here is from genome assembly GCA_964599445.1 of uncultured Planctomycetaceae bacterium. Lineage (GTDB taxonomy): Bacteria > Planctomycetota > Planctomycetia > Pirellulales > Thermoguttaceae > RGIG3701. Next base: position 3,781 of record CAZRGJ010000150.1, read on the forward strand.
AGCGTCAGATTGTTGATCCCGGCACCTCCGCAGGCCAGCTCGTAGAGTATCTGGCCGACGAACGGGATCTGGGTGAGGTACTTCACGCGGACGAGTGTCGCACCGTAGGCGTTCTGGGTCCACGGAAGAAGGTCGCCGGTCAGGCACGCACCGAGACCGAAGAAAAAGAGGAACATCGAAAGCCAGAACGTGAGTTCGCGCGGCTTGCGGTACATTCCGAAAAGGATGAATCGGATGACGTAAATGATCGCGACCGCCACGAAGACCTGAGCGGAATGGTGGTGGATCCCGCGCAGGAGCCAGCCGCCCCAGAGGGAGTACTGGATGTGGAAAACGCTTTCATACGCGGTCTGCGTGCTCGGACTGTAGTGCATCCAGAGGATGAAGCCGGTGATGCACTGGATCGCGCAGAGGAAAAAGAGGATCCCGGGCCACATTTTCATGTCCATGAGCGTCTTGACCCAGCGCCGGTTACCGACGGCCTTAAGCAGCGTGCAGAATCCGGTACGGGATTCCAGCCAATCGAAAAATTTCATAATCATAGCAAAATTCTTTTTTTTTTCTGGTGGATCAAACGGGAAACGAATTTCCGATTTTTTTCTGTTTCGGGGAAAATCAGGCCGGGATCTTTTCCGGACTGTCGCTTTTGAAGCACATGTACTGCACGTAGATCATTCCGTCTTCCGCGATGCGGGATTCCAGCTCGTCCATATCACGCTTGCACGGATTCGGAGCCCCAACGTCCAGACGCTTGCCGTCCAGATCGAAATAGGCGGAATGGCTCGGGCAGAAGAATTTCGTCTCGGCAGCTTTGAATCCGACGGTACTTCCCATGTGCGGGCACATCGTGTGGAGGACCTTGACGGCATTTTCTCCGACACGGCGGGCAAAAATGGCCCCCTTAACGCTGATTTCCTTTGTCCAGCCGTCGACCAGTTCATCGCGGATGGAGACCAGAAGCGGAGTGCCGTCTTCCGGAAGTTCTGCGAACGTACCGACCGGGTACTCTTTCACTTCGCCGCCGGTCTGTTCTTTGGATGCGTCGAAATGTTTCTTGACCGGAGTCAGGATGGTCGAAGCCGCCGCCATGACGGCCGGAGCCGCAGCCGCAGCCGTCAGGACCACTGCGCCGGCCTGCGCCATGAAGCAGCGTCGGCCCGTCGGGAGTTCCGAGACGCTGTGTGCGCTGGAGCATCCGCAGCCGCAGGATTTTTTAACGTCGTCTTTTTCAGTATTGCTCATAAATCGTTTCCTTTAATTAAAGTCCATGCGCCGGAAACTCTCGGTTCCGGCACACTTTCAGTTTTTGTGCGTTGAATTTTGGAAAAGAGTGCGCATTGCGGGGAGGACTCGTTCCAGAGCCTCCGTCATGGAAGTTCCCAGAAACGCGCCGGAGGCATTTTTGTGTCCGCCGCCGCCGAATTGTCCGGCGATCAACGCGACATCGAAATTTTCGCGGCTTCGGAAATTGAGCCGTACTCCGTTTTCGACCTGCGTAAAGAGACAGACTGCCTCGACTCCCGCAGTCGTCAGGAGCTGATTCACCATCTCCGACGTGTCGCTCATGACCGCGCCAGTCTGGTCGAAGTCTTTCTTTTCCAGGCGGGAGTAGGCCAGCTTTCCACTGCATTCCAAGGTGAAATTGCGTCCCAGAGCTTCCAGCAGCTTCATGCGGACAGGAGAGTAATTTTCGCAGGCAAACCGGTAAAGACGCGAGGTCGATGCACCGGCTTCCATCAAACGTGCCGCCTGATGCAGGGTCTCCGGCAGAACAGAGGGGAAGCGGAACCATCCGGTATCTGTCGCGATGGCGAAGAAAAGAAAGTCGGCGATGCTGCACGATGCGCCTTCTTCACGCAGTGCCAGCGGGATCTCCAGCGATTCCAGAAGGTCCATGACCAGACACCCGGCAGCAGGTTTGGAGGCGTCGGAAAAATCGTTTTCTGTGAGGCGGTCTGCGACGGCATGATGGTCGATCACCAGAACCTTGAAATAGCCGGAATCCGCCAGTTCGGAAAGGGAACGCAGCTGGGAACGTGCCGAGGTGTCGACGATCAGCAGCGTGTCGAAAGTCTGTGCTTCATTTCGTGAAAGACGGCGCGGGTCCAGATCGGTTCCCTGATCGGACGTTCCGTCGAAGAAACGGATCGCGTCAAAATCCTTCCCCATGAAACGATACATTTCCGACGGAGGATCCGGATTCACGACCGTCACGCTGAAACCGAGCGAACGCAAACCGGCCGCGAGCGCAAGTTCACTTCCCAATGCGTCTCCGTCCGCCCGGGCATGAGAAGCGATCAGGATATTTTGGGAATCCTGGAGAAGGGACGTAAATTTTTTCCAGCTGTGTTTCACGTGGGGACCTCTTTGAATTCGGGGCAGGTTCTGCGGCGGGGCGGAACCAATCGTCATGCGGAGCAGTAAAAAGACTGCCGTGTCCTCTCTATTTTACCAAAATTTAAGATTTTGTCAAGAACGAACATCCGGGAGTGAAAAATAAAACGAAAAAACTTTAAAATTTTTGGGGGTCTACCCCTTTTTTCCTTTTGATTTAACGCTAAAATGGATTTTATGGCATTGAGGTCTGATATTTGACCGTGTTTCCATCCTATCGTTTCCATCCGTTGTTTCCGTCCATTTTATAAAAATTGGAAGATTCCCATGAGCAGACAGTCTAAAGGTGTGCGCTGGAGCACGCTGATTTACATCGTCATCGTTTCCGCCCTTGGCGGACTTTTGTTTGGTTTCGACTCCGGAGTCATTTCCGGATGCGAGAAAGGAATGCAGCTCGAGTACTTTGAAGTACTTCAACAGAAAGCGGCCGATATCGCCGCGATCGAAGATGAGCTGGAGAGCGCGAAAGCGGAAGAGGCTGTG
>CAZRGJ010000151.1:0-6655 GCA_964599445.1 uncultured Planctomycetaceae bacterium
CTCAGGCTGGCTGGCGGCGGACGGCATTTACTCCGTTTCGGATCCGCAGGGAAAGAACATCTACTTTCTGTTCAGCGACACGCTCTGCGGCACGACGAAGAATTCCGGACGGGAATTCGACGACGTTTTCATGGTGAATCATTCATTTTGGCGAGTTTCCTGCACCTCCGGAAAAACCAGCTTCTACATTCCGCCGCGGGGACAAAATCTGCTTCCGGACCGCTACTGGCTCCAGGACGCTTTTTTTCACGGCGGCTGCCTGCATTTCACGGCAATGATCCCCGAGAAGAAGACATGGAAACCCAAACGCCTGGACTGGGTGACGCTTCCGCTTCTTCCTGACGGCACGCCGGATTTTGAAAATGCCCGGATCGTTCGTGAGACTCCGCTTCTTGCCGACACACCGGAGAGGGCTTTCGTTCTGGGGGCAGCGATTTTCGAGGATGCCGAAGATGATTTTCTTTACGTTTTTGGCTACGCAGACCAGAAAAACGGCTTCAGCCGCAAGGATCTGATCGCAGCAAGAGTGAAGCCGGAGAATGTTTTAGACTTTACCCAATGGCGATTCTGGAACGGAAAGGAATGGGGTACAGAACTCACGGAATGTGCGTGTCTTGCGAAAGGCATCTCGGCAGAATTTTCCATCTCTCCGATCCCTACGGGTCCTCTGGCCGGGAAGTTCCTGCTCGTCTGCACGCGCGGCGGGATCTCACCGATCGTGGAGTACCGAATCGGCGAAAGTCCCATCGGCCCGTTTAGTTCGGGAAAGGAACTTTGGCGGGTCCCGGAGCATCGGGACGGCATTTCAGCGTACAATGCAAAGGCACATCCGGCACTTTCAACCTCTAAAGAACTCGTCTTTACGCACAATCTGAACCGCCTAGGACACCTTCCCCGCACACCGTCGGAATACCGTCCGCGATTTCTGCGCGTCCGCTACGCAGATCTCGTCGAAAACATCCCGGATCCGGCCCCGGAACACAGGATCCCTAGAGCGGAAAATCAGAGACATTTTCCAAAAAAGTCCGCCGAAAGGACGGTTTGGAAGGAAAATGAGCGAAAAAAAAGGAAAACCCCCTTGACAAAAAATGCGGATTCGATAAAATTAAATCAATTCTGTTTTTTTTGATTTTTTTGCGTATCTCGAACGGGAGGAGATCCTCCGAGGGAGAAAAAACATGAAAACGTACAAGATCCACCCGCTCCCCGGTGACGCCGTTGCTATCGAAGTGGTTCGTGAAGGCCGTAAGGCGCTGGAAAAGCTCGGCGCAATGGCGGACGTGAAATTTGAATTCAATGAACTGCCGTGGAGCTGTGAATACTATCTCCATCACGGCGTCATGATGCCGGAAGACGGTCTGAAGATCCTCGACGACTGCGATGCGATCCTTCTTGGCGCGGTCGGATTCCCGGGCGTTTCGGACGTCGTTTCCGCCCAGAACCTTCTCTTCCCGATCCGCCGCGGTTTCGATCAGTACGTGAACATGCGCCCGATCAAACTCCTCCCGGGTCTTGTCTCCCCGATCAAGAACGACAAGATCGACTTCGTCGTCGTTCGCGAGAACTCCGAAGGCGAATACTGCTCGGAAGGCTGCATCACGGAAGACCCGGTCAAGGGCAAGAAAGTGATCCAGAACTCCATCTTCACGCAGCTCGGCACGGAACGCATCATGCGCTACGCGTACGAATACGCCGTGAAACACGGAAAGAAAAAGGTCCTGAGTGCCACGAAATCCAACGCGCTGAAATACTCCATGGTCTTCTGGGATGAAGTACAGGAGCAGGTCAAGAAAGACTACCCGCAGATCGAATCGAGCAAAATGCACATTGACGCGCTGACCGGCAAATTCATCATGCGTCCGGACGATCTTGAAGTCGTCGTGGCGAGCAACCTGTTCGGCGACATTCTGACGGACCTTGGTTCCGCGATGCTGGGAAGCATCGGGATCTCCCCGTCCGGAAACATCAACCCGACCGGCGAGCACCCCAGCATGTTCGAGCCGATCCACGGTTCCGCTCCGGATATTGCAGGCCGCGGCATCGCGAACCCGATGGGGACGCTCTGGGCCGTGAACATGATGCTCGACCAGCTCGGCGAACACGCTCTGGCCGACGCGCTGATGGACGCAATGTGTGCTGTTCTGGTCGCCGGAAAGATCCGTACGCCGGACCTTGGCGGAACGTCCTCAACGTCCGAATTTGGTGACGCCGTCTGCGCCGCTCTGAAATAGTTTCTCCCTCGTATGAAAAGGCGGTGCATCCAGTGCCGCCTTTTTTGTGCTGAAATCAGGAAAAATGCGCTCCCCCCCCAGAGGTTTTACGATGAAGTACCCGATCTGTGGGCCCAAGCAGAAAGATCAGATGCCGGACGGACAGTGTCCTGTCTGCGGGGCAAACACGCGGGAGACCGGTTTCGTCTGGCTAACGGCAGGAGGCCGGCTTCATCGGCCGAACGGCGACACGTGCTTCAAGGATTTTTCGCCGCTGCACAATGAAGTCTGGTTTGACGTCGGATTCCACGGCGCGCATGGGGCACAGGCGGAAGGCATGAGCCGAAAAGACCGGTATGTTTACGCCTGGATTCCGATCGTAAAGCAGTACTGGTGCGACTATTTCGAGTTTCAGTTCTGCAGTACCCAGTGTGCCCGCAAGTGGTTCAACGAACTCATGGACGATCTGGATGCGGAGATCCAGAAACAGGTCGCTGAGACAGAAGACGCAGCAGAAGAAGACGCGGCAAAAAAAGAAAACGATGCAGAACAGGAAGTTTAGGAAAGTCCGCCATGTCTCAAAAGGAAGAACCGTCGGCAGGGCTGATGTTTTTTGCGGCTGTACTGATGCTCGTCGGTGCGGTAGGTCCCTTGGTGCGTGCCGTACGTTTCGGGAATTCGCTTGACTGGGGCTTAACGGCATTGCTGGCCAGAATCAGTCTCGGAATGGCGATTTTAGCCATCAGGCTCCGATCGATTCGCCGCTGAAATTTCTCCGCTAAAAAAGCCCGGCGGGAAATTAAAGCTCCCGACGGGCTGACGTTCAAAAACTGCGCAAGCAGTGAAATTTGGAGATCCTAGTACTGTGCGTTCTTGGATTCACCGCCTTCCATGATGCTCTTCACCGAAGTCCAGCTCAGCCCGAACAGCCGGGCACCTTCTGCGTACATTGCCTTGAGCGTTTCGATATTCCGGATACCGCCGGCAGCTTTGATGCCGCAATTGTCGCCAACCGCAGCTTTCATGAGAATGACGTCTTCGACGGTCGTCTTTTTCGAGGACGGCCAGCCGGTGGAGGTCTTCACCCACTCGGATCCAACGTTCATCGCGATCTTGGAGGCCGTGGTGATCTGTTCCGGCGTGAGGTACGGTGTCTCGATGATGGTCTTCAGGACGATCCCCTCCGACGCACGGCGGATCGCAGCCAGGTCTTCTTCCACGCGCTTCCACTCACCGGAAATGGCGAGTCCGACCTGAATGACACAGTCCAGCTCATCGCAGCCGAGTTCCATCATCCGTTCCACTTCGTAGACCTTGACGCTCGTCGGATGTCCGCCATCCGGGAAACCGACCGTACCGCCGACCTTAATGCAGCGTTTGCCTTCCGCGGCACGGCGGGCGTTCATCTCTTTGACTTCCGGCATCACGATCTCGTAATTTCCGCCCAGAAGAAACATTCCCGACGTATTGTAGCGGTCCGCATAGAGAATGACGTTTCTCGCGTCTTCCAACGTAGACTGAGCCTGAACTGCCGAGCAGTCCATCATCGAGCCGATGTCTTCCATCGTCAGGTCTTCAACTTTTTTATTCAACATGAAAAAACTCCTTTCGGATCCAGGGGGAACTCACACTCACTCCGCCACTTCACCGCCAAACCGATCGAGGTAGATCTTCCAGCGGTCACGAATGGCGTCACGCAGCGTGTCGTCAATTTCAAATTTATTCTTTTTGTAGTTCTTGTGCTCTTCCGCATAGAGTTCCAGACCGGGACGCATTTTCTCGAAATCTCCGAGCTGAAGCTGATCGTAGACCTTCTCCATGACGCCCACTTTATCGGCGCAGAGGTCCTCATAGCGGATCTCGATGAGCTGCTCCGGCGTCATGTCAGCCGTGTCGCGGAAGTAGGCACGGTACATTCTTTCGAGGGACTCGAAAACCAGCTCTTCCAGATACGCACCGTTGGAGAACTGGTACGCTTCGCTCGTGAGAAAACGTTTCCAGAGATTCACCGTCGAAGCATAAAGCGTGAAGGGATTGCGGGAAATGTGGATGAACTTCGCGTTCGGGTACATTTCGCGCAAAACACGGATGCGGGCCGTGTGCGTCGGGGATTTCATGACGAGCTGGCGGTCGTCGCGGTACGTGAGGGCTTTGATGAACCAGTCGAGGCCGTTTTTCCAGGTCTCCAGCTCTTTTTCCGTCAGATTCGAAAGATCCAGGTACTTCTGGAGCGATTCGTATCGTCCCTTCCACTTCATGTTGTTCGGGAAAGCCAGATGGCAGTAAGGAGACGGAACTCCCATGGCGCAAAGTGCGAATTCGTCTTCCTGCGGCGTATTCCAGCCGAAGGCCACGTTATCCATCGGTCGTTTGTCGGGAAGGCGGAGCAGTGACGTAATGATCTTACGCGAAACGAGGAAAAATTCCGGCGCAAAACAGGAAAACGTGTCCGGGCAGGTGAACTGCGGGTCGCGCATGAGGATCTCATGAAGCATCGTCGTTCCGGAACGCCAATGTCCCACGATGAAAACGGGGTCTTTCTTCAGCTCGACCTTCGCGATCTTCGAGCCGATGGTCATCTTCTGGTACATTGCGAAAGAGGAAGAGACGGAGCTGGCAAAAATATTCATCGCCGCCATGGGCCAGCGAATGGGGTTGATGAGAAAACCATTCCGCGCAAGAAGGCAAAGATACGGAGTCAGACGCATTCCGTTCCAGATACGCGGTACCCAGATCTTGTCCTTATACCCGCCAACTTCCTTTACCTTCACATTTCCGGGAAGATTTTTCGACATGATTTTTCCTTCCGTCTTCCAAATTCATTCCATTCAGGGACAGCCGGCCGATCTGAAAATCAAACCAGCCAGAGAGCCGTTTGGTTCCAAACGGATCCCCGCTCCAGAGCCAAAGCCCCGGAATACACAAAAAAATCTGCTTTCATTATACCAGATTTCGGATATTTTGGAAGGAGTAGCGAAAAAGAATTTCCAAATTTTGAAAAAAGTTCTTCAAAAGAGAGGAAAGTTCACTTTCTTTTCGTCGGGGTGGGTTTACTTTTTTTCAATTTCGCGTAAAATGAAGAAAAATCCATGATTTCCAGCAGGATCGGAATGCAATTTTTCGGCACATTCAAGACGATGTTTTCCAACACAGCCGAGAAATGTCCGACCGGCCGATTTTCCGACATTCCTGCTCGAGAGCCATGAAAGACACTCCGTCCCAACGGTCTGTCTTTCGTCCGTTTCCGTAAGACATTCACTCCATCCGCAGTTTCCCAATGTATACAGAAAACAAGATCCTCGTCGGCGTTTCCCGGAATGAAACGCGCGTTTTTTTGAATCCCGGGATGGCGAACCGCCACGGTCTGATCGCAGGCGCAACAGGCACAGGAAAAACCGTCACGCTGAAGGTTCTGGCCGAATCGTTCAGCGAGATGGGCGTTCCGGTTTTTCTCGCCGACGTAAAAGGAGACATCTCGGGCATGTGCCGTCCGGGAGAAGGAACGTCACCGGTCGTAAAGCGGCTGAAAGACCTGGGGATCGATGATTTCCAGTTCCAGAGTTTCCCGGTCCGTTTCTGGGACGTCTACGGAAAAGGCGGGATCCCGGTCCGTACGACCATCAGCGAGATGGGACCGACGCTCCTTGCGCGCCTCCTCGGTCTGACGAAAGTACAGGAAGGGGTCCTGAATCTCGTTTTCCAGATCGCCGATGAATCCGGGAAACTGCTGATCGACTGGAAAGACCTCCGTGCGATGCTCGTTTACGTCGGGAACCGCAACAAAGAGTACACGCTCCGGTACGGCAACATTTCGAAGCAGAGCATCGGAGCGATCCAGCGTGCACTGCTTGCGGTGGAAAATGCGGGCGGCGAACTTTTCTTCGGAGAGCCGGCACTCGATATTCACGACTGGATCCAGACGAACAGCGAAGGGAAAGGCACGGTAAATATCCTGCACTGCACGGAACTCTACCGCCAGCCGGTCCTCTATGCGACGTTTCTGCTCTGGATGCTCAGCGAACTTTTTGAATCGCTTCCGGAAGTCGGCGATCTCGCAAAGCCGAAGCTGGTCTTCTTTTTTGACGAAGCTCACCTTCTCTTTACCGACGCCCCAAAAGTCCTGGTCCAGCAGGTCGAACAGGTCGTGCGCCTGATCCGCTCCAAAGGGGTCGGCGTCTACTTCATCACGCAGAAGCCGTCCGATATTCCGGATTCCGTTCTCGCACAGCTCGGCAATCGGATCCAACATGCCCTGCGTGCGTACACTCCGATGGAGCAGAAAGCCGTGAAAGCCGCGGCACTTTCCTTCCGAAAAAATCCGGATTTCGACACGGAGACCGCGATCACGAACCTCGGGACCGGCGAAGCACTCGTTTCCTTTCTCGATGACGCCGGCAGACCGGAAGTCGTGCAGATCGCCAGGATCCTTCCGCCTGCGAGCTTCA
>CAZRGJ010000152.1:0-5225 GCA_964599445.1 uncultured Planctomycetaceae bacterium
ATCGAACAGCTGGAGACGGAAAAACACAGACCGCGCACCGTTCGGGAGACTCCTGAAGCACCTGCTCTGAAAGAGATCCCGAAGAAAAAATCGTCCGGAACTGCCGGAAAAAAGACCCGCTCCTCAAGAACCGCTTCTTCGGATCCGGCCGTTTCCAGAACCTCTTCACGCTCTTCCCGCGGAGATCACGCAGCACGGTTGGGGAGTGCGTATGCGGATGAGCCTGTGCGGTACTCCAGAAGCACGAATCCCAACACGGCGGAAACGCCGGCACTGAGCGTCGCGGAAATGAAACGCCGACACCGTGCCCGGCAGGAGCAGGAACGCAGCCGGATCCATGAAGATGAACGCTGACGGCACGCAAAGAGCCTAAGCCGCAAGACGCGCAGTCCGCTTTCTAAATCACGCAGTCCGCTTTCGAAAACCGCACTGTCCGCTACATTCGGCGGATGAAATTTTCGAGAAGTTTCGCGCCGGTCTCCTGGCTTTTTTCCGGATGAAATTGTGCAGCGACGACGTTTTCGCGGGTCATTGCGGCACAAAAATCGTATCCGTAGTGAGCAGTTGCCGCGACGGCAGAAGGATCCGCGGGAACCGCATGGTAGGAGTGCACGAAATAGAAATGCGTTCCCGGTTCGATCCCGTGCCAGAACGGATGATCCGGCTGTTCGACCGTCACCTGGTTCCATCCCATATGCGGAATGGAGAGTTTTTCGCCGGCTTCTGCCCGCTGTTTCTCGGTAAATCGGAACCGTACGACTTCACCGGGAAAGATCCCGAGTCCTTCAAATTCTCCGTTTTCGAAACTGCGCTCAAACAGCATCTGCATCCCGAGACAGATCCCCAAAAACGGAGTCCCGGCATGGATCTTCTCAAGCATTGGCTCGACCAGCCCACTCTCCCGCAGAAAACGGATCGCGTCTTCAAATGCACCAACTCCCGGAAGGATCAGCCGGTCAGACGCAAGTACTTCTTCCGGTTTCGTGACCAGTCGGCACGGTGCGTTTTGCCGCTCTACCGATTTCTGCACGCTGCTCAGATTTCCCATTCCGTAATCAATGATCCCGATCATGTTCAGCTCCGGAAATTTTCTCTTTCTTCTGAAAGTTCGGATCCCTCGTCGGAAAGCGCTTCTTCGGCTCTCCGCTCGATCTCTTTTTCAATGTCGACCGGGATCGAAAATTCTTCACAGAACCAGCCGTGGAGGTCCGCAAGCCGACAGCGGACCGAACAGAACGGCATTGCGTCGGTCTGCTCGGTGTCGAAAATTTTTCTACAGGTTGGACAGGTCGCTCGAGCCATGATTGATTTCAGAAAATAAAAAAGGCAAAAAATGAAAAAAGGGGACGAAACATCCTCCCGGAAGCCTCCATCCCTTTGAAATTTGGAATTCAGTCTGGCCTTACTTGCCGATGACCAGGGCCGCTGCCTGTCCGTAGTAATTGTACGCAATGACGAGTGCGGCTTTTTTCTCCGTCGCAGCCGGAGTACCCATGACGAGGTTCACCGGGCAGTCTTCCGCCGGAGTTTTACTGTTCGCGATCGCCGGGATCATCCCGTTCTGCAGCGACAGAACCGACGCAACGACGGCAGCTGCCGAGGAACCGGCAAATGCATAGCCCGTTGCACTGCTGACGCACGTGACCGGAACGTCTTTTCCAACGGCTGCGGCAATGGCTTCCGCTTCGATGCGGTCATGATACTGCGAACCAAGTCCCTGCGCCATGACGAACGCCAGATCTTCCGCCTTCACTTCCGCACGCTCCATGGCGAGACGGATCGCGTTGACGATCGAGGTTCCCTTGAAGTTTTCAACATTGATCCGGACGTCTTCCGTCTGCGGAGCAAAGTCGGTCGCCTGATTCCAGACCGCTTCCGATGCTTCGCCGTATCCGAGGACCGTACCGAGGACCGGAACATCGCGTTTTTCCGCGGAAGCGCGGCTTTCCAGGATCGTGGAGGCACCGCATTCACCGAAAATCAGTCCGGAACGTTCCGCATCAAACGGACGATACGCCGTTTTGGCATCCTGATTGCGGGTCACCGGGTACATGCTGTAGTGCGTCGTTCCCTGCGGCATCGCGGTCGCATTGCAGCCGCCGGTGTACATGACGTCCGCTGCACCGCGGTCGATGACGCGCATCGCTTCAATGACGGCACTGACTCCGCCAATGTCGCCGGCGACCAGCGTATTGCTTGGACCGCGCAGGTCGTTCGCAACTCCAATATGGCACGCCGTCATGTTGGGCAGATACTTCAGCATCCAGAGCGGATACATCTCGTCCATCGCATTTCCGAAAAGGGAGGCGTCGAATTCATTCTCGCCGACCATCGCGCCTTTGTACAGCGGGATGATCTCCTCAAGATCCGCCATGATCATGACGGCACCATAAACGATCCCCTGACGTTCCGGATCGACCGGTTTGGCTTCCAGCTGAGCAGACTCCCAGGCATAGTCGGAAGCCGCGACACCCAACTGAATGTCCCGCGCCATGACTTTGATGCTTTTGCGGGGACGAATACGTTTTTTGTCCAGCTCTTTCACCGCTCCAGTATTGGGAGAAGGCACTCCTGCTTCCACAAGCACTTCCGGAGCATGTCCTTCAAACGGAGCAATGCCGCTCGTTCCCTGCATCAGGGAATTCCAAAAAGCTTCCGTTCCAGCTCCGATAGAGGAAACGACTCCCAGTCCGGTGATGACGATTTCTGTTGATTTGGCCATGTGTCGACTCGCTAACCTCAAGGCATGGTCTTTTTCGCCGGAACGACCGGGACAAAACCTGCTGAATTACGATCAAACGAAAAATTAAATCACTTAAAGTCCCCATTATACCTGATTTTGAAATTTTTGCAAGTATCCAAACCGCAATTATGTTTCAAAATCATAAGAAATTTTGGGAAACGGTACTCTCTTTTCTAAAAACGGCAAATTCTTGATAAATATTTAGGATTAAATCGAAAAAGAGGAAATTTCCAAATAACAGGCGGAACTTTTCCTCCATTTCTGGCCGTTTCCCCCTCTTTTTTGATGTTGGGGACGCGGACATATCGAAAATAAAAGGCTGCCGTTTTCGCCGGCAGCCTGGAATCCATCAGTCGCCAATGTCGTATACGCGGTACGTTTTTTCACATTTCGTTCCCGCTTTCTCAAGGCTGCCGCGAGAGTAGGCGTTCGACTCAAGGACCCACGAAAATTCCGCTTTGTTGATCCCCCACTTTTCGGCGGCGGGAAGCAGTGCCTGCATGAGCAGAAGCGGGATCCCCATCATCTGATATTCCGGAAGAACGTTTGCGCTGACGGAACGGATCTCTTTGAAATGCTTTTTGGCTTTCAAAATAGAAAGAAAACCGAAGGGGAAAAGTCGGCCTTTGATCTTTCGGATCGCCGGGTTGAAGTCCGGAAGGCAGATGAGACAGCCGACCGGTTTTCCGTCGATCTCCGCACAGATGGCAAGATCGGGAACGATGAGCGTTTTGAGTCCCTTGGCTTCCTGATCGAGTTCCTCTTTCGACATCGGCACGTGCCCCCACGTGTTCGAGATCGACCGATTGTAGACGTCCATGAACATCCGGACCTCTTCATCAAAGCGGGTCTCGTCCATTTTGCGGATCGTGACGCCGAAACGTTCCTTGATCTGTTCTGCGATCCCGGAATATTTATTCACGATGCCCGGAAGCATGTCCAGATACCCGACGAATGCAAAGAGATCCTGCGATTTCTGGAAGCCGTAATTCTCCACCAACTGCTGATAGTACGGCGGATTGTACGTCATCATGAACATCGGGTGGTTGTGGAAACCGTCGATGAGAAGACCAACTTCGTGATTCATCGAGGGGTTCATTGGTCCGCGAATGTTCGTGATCCCTTTTTCACGGAGCCAGGCGCGTGCGGTGTCGAAGAGCGCATTGGCGGCTTCCTGATCGTTTTCGCATTCAAAAAAACCGAAAAAACCGCGGTTGTCCTGGTAGAGATCAAGATGTCCCTGATTCACGATCGCAGCAATTCGTCCGACGACTTTGCCGTTCCGCCGGGCGAGGAAAGTCTGGATCTGATTGCGGAGATAGTAGGCGTCCTTTTTAAATCCAATGAGTCCCAGATGAGAGCAGAGGAGCGGCGGAATCCAGTTGGAATCATTTGCATAGATCCTCCACGGAAGCTGGAGAAATGCGCGGCGGTCCCAAAAATTTTTGACCGGGGTGACTTCAATCGAATTTGCCATAAGGTTTTCCTTTTAAAAGAAAGAAACACACGAATACCTCAACGTATTATACCTGATTTCTCAAAAAAGAAAAGAGGCGTTTCGGGGATTTTACCAAACTTTTACGCTAAAATCTCCAATTTTTTTTGCTGAGGCTGCTTTTTTCTTCTTTTTTTGAATTCTGTATCATGTGTACCATCTGTCGAGGATCGCACGGAGTTCAGCAAGTGTACGAAATTTAACGAAATCGTCGCGGACTTTCGGGTGTTCCGGATGGATCTGTGCGTACTTGATGCTGAACTTTTTCATGTTGAAGACCGCCCTTTTTTCGCCGTACAGTTCGCACGCCAGCGCAAAATGTTCTTCAATGACCTCCCGCTGTTCACTCAGTGTCGGCAGCGGAGGAAGTTTCCGGCCGGCCGCCAGCTCGCGAAGGTCACGGAAGATCCACGGATTTCCGATCGCGCCGCGTGCGACCGTCACGCCATTGACTCCGGTCGTTTCCATCATGCGGACACAGTCTTCCGCAGAGAAAAGGTCTCCGCTTCCGAGGATGACGGCATCCGGCGCATATTTTCGCAGGTCGGCGAGGAATTTCCAGTCGCTCGGTCCCACATACCGCTGAAGGACGGTTCTGGGATGAACGGTGAAGACGGAGATCCCCAGGGCGCGTGCACCATCGAAGATCTCGTAGAATTTCTCCAGGCTTTCCGCCGAATCATCCAGACCGCGCCGCATCTTGATCGAAACGGGGATCTCGGCCGGGACGGTGTCGCGGACGCTCCGGACGATCGAGAGAGCCATTTCCGGCTGCGAGAGATGAAAACCTCCGGGATGGCGTCCAAGGATCTTCTTCACCGGGCATCCGAAGTTGATGTCTACCCAGTCGAACCCCCATTCCACGACCTTCAGCGCGGCCTGCGTAAAGTCTTCCGGTCCCACACCCATCAGCTGTGCGCCGACGGGATGGTCCGCATCCTCCACACGAAGAAAACGTTTCGCTTTTTTGCCTTTCGCATGGGTGAC
>CAZRGJ010000152.1:5235-6628 GCA_964599445.1 uncultured Planctomycetaceae bacterium
GGAAATGATGAATTCATCGAGCATCACTTCACTGACCGTCGCGGACGCTCCCAGACGCCGTGCGATCTGACGTTCCGCCCAGTCGCTCACGCCGCTGAGCGCTGCCTGGATGCACGGAAATCCGATCGGAACGGAGCCAATGAAAAGGTCTGGAAAATGAAAATCTGTCCGAAAATCGCGCTGGGCGAAATTGGGAGGAATCGTGGAATCGTAGTTCATGGGATCTGGAATTTCAGGGAAACAGAAAACTGCGGACATGCCGGGAAACCGGGAATTTGCGGACCGTCCGTGAGTCTTTGGGGATCTTCCGGGGCCTTTCGGGGATCTTCGGGAAAACGGGAGGTCCTGCGGTCAGAATTCTCCGGAAAGTCAGGACTCACCGGAGTCTGGAAGATTTAACGGCTAAGGCATTCGAGCAGGGAAAGTTCTTCCTGGGAAATGACCCGGTGCCCTTCGATCGCTTCGGTCAACGGCACGAGGACGGGCCGATTGTTCTGTACGGCCGCCATTTTGTCCGTTTTGCCGTCGAGTATGGAACGGACTGCGAGATTTCCGGTCATGGATGCGAGGATCCGGTCGTCCGGGCAGGGGTCCCCGCCGCGAAGCAGATGCCCAAGAACGACGGAGCGCATCGAGAACGGACAGCCGGCGTCTTCCAGTTTCTTCTGAAGTTCCAGAACTCCGTCCTGGTATCCTTCCGCGACGACCATGATGATGGAAGTCTTTCCGAGTTTTTTCAGGTTCGTCAGTTTTTCGACCAGTGCACCGATTTCCATTGGCATTTCCGGAATACACGCCGCCTCACAGCCGGCCGCGATCGCCGTGTGGAGCGTGATGCAGCCGCAATGGCGCCCCATCAGCTCCACCAGAAACATCCGATGGTGGCTCGAGGCCGTGTCGCGGAGTTTGTCGACGGCTTCCACCGCGGTCTGAACGGCCGTCTTGAAGCCGATGGTGAAATCTGTTCCGTTGAGGTCATTGTCGATCGTGCCCGGGCAGCCGACGATACGGCCATTCCAGATCTTTCCGAGGGCGTGCGCTCCGGCGAGCGTGCCGTTCCCGCCGATCGGAACGAGGGCGTCGACGCCAAGTTTATCCAGAATGTCCGCCGCTTTTTGTGTTCCTTCCGGAGTCGCGAATTCCGGGCATCGGCTGCTGTGCAGGAAGGTGCCGCCGTTCTTGACGATGCCGGAGACGGAACGCATGAAAAGTCGGTGCGATCCGGCACTTCCAATGAAAAAATTCTGGTCGAGGATCCCTTGGTATCCGTCCATGAATCCCACGACTTCGTGACCTTCAGAAACTGCGGTTCGGACGACCGCCCGTACGCAGGCATTCATTCCGGGGGCGTCGCCGCCGCTGCACAAAACACCAATTTGCATAATTTTTTCCC
>CAZRGJ010000153.1:0-6627 GCA_964599445.1 uncultured Planctomycetaceae bacterium
AGTTCTGCATGAGACCGGGTCGAAAAAGTCCCAGACGGCAGCGAATGGCTCCAGTGTCGGCAAGCCGGCTTTTCAGACTCCGGCGGAGATCGACGCAGAGATCCTGCGTTTAATGGAACTGCGCGCAGAACTGACGGTTTCCGCTTTGGAGGATCCCGCGAAAGAGGCGGAAAAAAAAGGAAACGGCATCGGGAACGGAGTCGGAAACGGGAATGCCCGGTCCCGCAAAAAAAAGACGCTTCTCGCGGATGAAAGCAAAGTGTCGGTCCTGCACGACATCCGGTCGCTGTGCGATTCGCTCGTTTGGCCGAAAAACGTGGCGTTTCTCGGTCCTCTTTTCAGTTTCACGCATCAGGCCGCGCTGAAATTCTTCGGTTCTGGTGCGCATTTTTCGCCCGTTTCGACGATCGGAAGCGTTTTTGAAGAAGTGGAACGCGGACAGTGCGATTTCGGCGTCGTGCCGGTCGAAAATTCCACGGACGGCCGGGTCGTGGATGCGCTCGAGACGTTCACGCACTCGAAAGTGCAGATCTGCGGCGAAGTGGACCTTCCGATCCATCACACGCTCATGGGACTTTGCGAGCGCTCGGAGATCCAGGTCGTGCTGAGTAAACCGCAGGCACTTTCGCAGTGTCGGCACTGGCTCGCGAAACATTTGCCCGGGGTTCGGATGGAAGAGACTGCGAGTACGGCCGCCGCCGCGCAGATCGCCAAAGAAACGCCGAACGCCGCCGCTATTGCGAGCATTCTGGCCGCCAAAGCCTATGGACTGAACGTTCTCGTGCCGGAGGTGGAGGATTCCCGCTTCAACGTGACCCGCTTCGTGGTCCTCGGAAAGGAAGACGCACCCAAAACGCCCCACAGCAAAACGATGCTCATGTTTGAGCTTCCCCATGAAGTAGGCGCACTGGCTGATGCCATGACGATCTTCAAGAAAAACCGCGTGAATCTGACGTGGATTGAGTCCTTTCCGATCCAGAACGAACCCGGACGCTACATTTTCTTCGTCGACATGGAAGGGCATCGTTCCCAGATGAAGATCCGGCGTGCACTTGCGGCACTCGAAAGAAAGCACGCAAAACTCGTCGTCCTCGGATCGTATCCCGCCGCGGAACAGAATCGTCCGCAGCTTTAGTCCCCGAAACGTCTCCATACCGGGAGCGATTCAAAAGCGGGAGAGACTCAAAACCGGTACTGCACCGTCCATCTTCTCTCCCCAAAAAAGAACCGCCGTCAGGAAAAACGTCTTCCTCACGGCGGAATGGTTCGGGAGAAAGTCTGCGTCCGCGTCCTTTCTCCTTTTTCTTTTCTCTTCTTTTTTACGGCACAAGACCAATTTTACGGCACCTGCACCTGGGCCGCCGCTTTCCAGGAATCCTGGAAATAGTAGTCGCGCGGCGTGAATCCGATCCCGTGGAGCTTTTTGTTGAATCCAATGATCGAGTTCCGATTGTAGAGCCAGATGCACGGATAGTCTTCGTAGATCAGCTGATGGATCCGCTGGTAGATCTTCTGACGCTTGGCGATGTCCAGCTCGCAGATCCCCTCTTTGTAGAGGCGGTCCACTTCCGGATTGGAGTAGAAAATGTGGTTTCTTCCCGCATCCGTTCCCCAGATGTTTTCTCCGGAGTACGGGTCGCTTCCGCCTCCCCAGCCGCTGAACGCCATCTCGAATTTGTGCGCCTGCATACGCTGGGACTGCACGTTGAATTCCATCTGCTGTACGGAGCAGGAGATACCGAGACGGTAGAGGCATTTGGCCAGAAGCTGGCACATTTCGAAGCGTTCTTTGTTGGTCGTCGTGATGATCGTGAATTTGAACGGAATGCGTGTTCCTTTCCACTCATGGTCGAGCAGGCCGTCATTGTCCGTGTCCTCCCACCCGGCTTCCTTCAGAAGCGCACGAGCTTTTTCTACATCCTGACGAATGTACGGCAAGTTGGCATCGTGCGGGAAGTAGGGAGACGTTTCCGCATAGATCCCGCGGCTCTGGAGCGAGACGCCTTTCTGGTGAACGTCCAGGAGTTCCTGATAGTCGAATGCGTACGAAAGCGCTTTGCGCACACGAATGTCATGGAAGAACGGGCACTCTTCCGAAAGGTTGAACCAGAACGCAAAGTAGGTCCAGCTCGGAGCCTCGGCTTTCGTGTTCAGTTCATAGAAACGCGGCGTTGCGGCCTGCGTCGTGGATTGATCGACCGACAGCTGCATCAGTTCCACGTCCCCTTTCAGAAGCTGCATGAACGCCGTCGCTGGCTCTTCGAGGATCTTGAAACGCACACGGTTGAAGAACGGCTTCGACCGGACCTGCTTGCCGTTCACCGTATGGTAGTTTTCCCGGCGACGCAGCGTAATGAACGAGCGGGAACTGTAGTCTTCGACCTCATACAGTCCGGCAGTGACCGGATGATGTTCATGGTGCTGATGCCAGGGAGAGGTCGTGAGCGTCGGGTCCTCGCTGATCGATTTCTCGTAGATGTGCTTTGCGATGATCGGATACGACATGGCGATCCCGTTGATCGGCATCGATTCCTTGTGGAAGAATACGATCGTCCGTTCATCGTACGCCTTCACGCCCATGAGAAGATTCGCGCTGGAACGGATCGCGAAGATCGGGACCATGGACGTCATGATCGCCTGATACGAAAATTCCCAGTCGTACGCCGTCAGCGGAGTGCCGTCCGACCAGAGAAGATCGTCGCGCAGCACGATTTTGTCGATCATGTTGTCTGCGCTGGATTCCCAGGAAACGATCACGTCACTGTTTCCGAAGTACTCCATCGTTTTCGGATGGTTGGTCAGGAGGTACGGCTGAAGGTAGTTCCAGATGTCCTGGTCCGTGGTGGAATTGAAGAAGAACTGGTTGAACGACGTTTTGTCCGCGGGAGTATGGACCGTCAGCTCGGCAGAGTAGTCGACCTCGGGCGAATCCGCATTTCCTTCTACTTTTGACCGGTCCAGAAGTGCCTGGTATGCCGCGATGATCTCACGATTCCGTTCCGGGGAATCGTTCTTCAGCTGAGCCGCTTCTTCGATACTTTTTCCGGAAGCACCATCCTGGAAGAACTCGCACATCAGAGCGTAGGGATCCACTTTTTTGTTCGTCTTCCAGCCGCCGTGCTTTTCGACCGCGAGCTGATGGACAGCCTCCAGGGTCTCAGGATACGTGAATCCAACCTCTTCCTGGTACTGACGCGCCATGTCGCCAAGCTCGAATTTCATGGAGATTTCTGCCGGTGCACTGCCGTCCGCGACTCCGGACACATTTTTTTCGGAAAGCGCGGTTTCCCGAGAAGAGGGAGAGCTGGCGATCATCCAGAAAAAACAGACCATCCAGAGTGCCAGACTGCCAAACATGCAGGCGTTCAAAAGCAGTTCAGTGATGGATCGTTTGGGACTCATATTTTCTCCTTTTTAGGTTTTGCTCTTTTGATTTTGGGCTTTTTTGTTTTTTGCGTAAAGTTAAACGCGGTTTCCGACCGACCGCTCACGCTGATTTCAGACGCTCCGCCCGACCGGCTCACCGACGGTTCCGGAATCTCTGACTGGCGTTCCGCAGGCGTTCCAGTTCCTGCGGCGTGAGGCTCTGCATACCGGACTGCGAGATCTTCTTCAGTAGCCGGTCGACCTCTTCTTCCAGTCTCCGGTTTTCTTCCTCCAGACGCAGTTCCTCTGCGGTTTTGGACGCCGGCGCGTAGCCGTAGGAGTCATCCTCGTAGTCGTCTTCGTAATCGAAACCGCGATCGTATGCGCGATCGTATTCATCCGCCTGCCGACTGTACAGTTCTTCCCAACGGCGGACCTTCGGTCTTCCGTAGCCGAAGACGGAGCAGAAACGGATCCTGAGAACATAGTAGAGGACGGCGAATGCCGCACCTGCGAGGTGGACGCTGTGCGCGATGTTCGTTTCCTGATTGCGAGCACCGGCAAGGTCCATGACGACGATCAGGATACCGAGCAGGAAAGCCGGCATCGGGATGAGTCCCCAGATCAGGACAGTGACGCGCGGGAAATTCAGCGCAAACAGTATCGTGACGGCAGAGACGGCACCGGACGCACCCACCACGGACGCGAGACTTCCGCGAATGAGCTCCATCTGCGACAGTTGATCCTGCATGTTGGCAAGAGCCCAATAGTTGGTCCCCGACCAGTAGATCCCGCCCAGAACGACTGCGAAAAGGTAGAAAATGAGGAATTCGCGTCCTCCGTATCGGCTTTCAACGGAGCGTCCCAGGAAGTAGAGGCTGAACATATTGCCCAGAATGTGCCAGACGTCGGCAGAATGGCAAAAACCGTACGTCAGGAACCGGTACCATTGTGTCGGCTGCACGAAATCGACGGTCCGAAGTGCGAAGATCTGCGTCAGCCGTCCCTGCAGGAACATGAAATCAAGCACCCACACGATGACGTTGGTCACGATCAGGTAAAAGATGACGGAGTGGGAGCGGCCCGCAGTTTGTGTACCGAAAGCCGGCTCACGATAGTAGTCTCTATCCTGAAGCCCCATGGTTAATTTTCCTTTTTTGGTTTCGTCAGAGTTTGGAGCGCCCTGAGGATGAAAAGTCAGTTAAACGTTCCTCCCATTTTACACGAAATTCCCCATTTATGCAAGATGGGACACCGATTTTTTTTGAGGATTTGCCGATTTTCAGGACTTTTTCTCGATAAGAAAAAGGAATTCCTGGTTTTTTTCGTCACTTTCGCGAAGCCATTCGTGTGTCCGTTTCATTTCCGCCATGACGTTTCGGCGATAGTCGAGCTTCAGAAACTGACGGAGTTTCCCCACGGAATGGATCGCGTCCATCAGCTCTTCTGCCGTAGCGCGTCCTCCCGAACTGTACGAGAGAAGGATCCATGGCGAGTGCGTTTCCGCCAGAAGTTTTCGGATCGCTTCCACCGCAAAAAAACGCCCGGTCTGCGGATCTTTTCGGAATTCTTCGAAAACGGAGGCGGAGCGGAGATCGGACGTATCCTCACGCCGGGCGGCTTTTCCGAAAAGTGCGGGCCGATCGTTGAGGATCAGCGTCGTCCAAAAATGATAGTACGCCGAGTACCGCACTCTCGACGGCGGCATCTTTTCATTGTTCGAGCCGTACGGCGGGTCGAAATACGCGAGATTCGCATGAATTTTCGACGTCAGAGTAAAGATGTCTCCCCGGTGGACTTCGTTTTCCTGCGAGTTGACCCAGAGATGCGGAATTTCCAGCTTAAGGTCGTGGAACGAACGCGGAGACCACTGCCGCAGATAGGACGAAAAGTGCCCGAGCGTACTGTCCACCCGATCCAGCGCAAGGATCAGCGACGTCAGCGCGACGGCTCGGGAGACCGGATCGAGTCCCAGACGGTCGATCTCTTCACGGATCCCGTCCGCTTTTTGTGTGTTCTTGCGCTGAAACGGCTTTTTGAGGGCGTTGGGAGTGTTTGGGCAGATCTCTGGATCCCCGCCGTAGTGTTCCGTGAACCAGCCGTTACGCGGAGGGGTGCCGTTCAGGTGCGCAATGAGTTCCGCGTACTCTTCCGGTTTCCGTTGGTTCAGGAGCCAGCACTGTGCAAAAACTTCCGACCAGACGGAAAGATCGCTGGAGATCGTGCGGTACCCTGCCTGCGCGAAAGCCTGCGAGACGCGCGTCGTTCCGGAAAATCCGTCCCAGACAGACTGCGCCCCAGTCTCTTTCGCGAGAGAAAGGATCTGCGGGATCAGCTGTTTTTTGGAACCGGCGTATTTGATTCCTTGCGTTTGGATCTCCATTTCCGACTTCAAACCGCTCCCGCCATTTTTTCCCAGGAAAGCCGGACGAGTTCTTCCGGCGTGTACGTTTCGCAGTACTTTTGATTGAAGATCTCAAGCGAAAAAGTACCGCGGAAACCGATCTCATCCAAAATCTCGCAGACGTACGGGATCGGCGCAACACCGTCGCCGGGAAAAACGCGGTCGCCGTCGCTGAGTTTTTCCCGTTCAATGCCGGCCGGCCAGTCATTCCAGTGGAAATTGCTCATCTGTGCGCCGTTAAGCTGACGCAGGGACGCGAAATCGTTTCCGCCCCGGTACAGATGGTAGACGTCCAGAAGCAGCGACGCCTCCGGATGCCCCGTCTCCGTCGTGATCCAGACCGCATCGGAGAGTTTCGAAAGTGTACAGCCCGGTCCCCAGATCTCCAGCTGCGGGTAGACGCCGTACTCATCGCCGATCTCGAGGATCGCACGGTACCGATCCGCCAGCTCGGAGAGCGAAATGCCTTCCCGGTTGTGGATCCCTGCCGGAGCTGCCGCGAAATGCGTGCATCCAAGCGTCTTCATCTGCTCCATTCCGCGACGCATTTCGGTCTGTGCCTGCTTTCGCTTTTCGTCATCCGGCAGTCCCCAACCCCAAAAATTGATCCCGCCGAC
Organism: uncultured Planctomycetaceae bacterium; assembly: GCA_964599445.1. Taxonomy (GTDB): domain Bacteria; phylum Planctomycetota; class Planctomycetia; order Pirellulales; family Thermoguttaceae; genus RGIG3701. Next base: position 6,388 of record CAZRGJ010000153.1, read on the forward strand.
GATCTTCATCCCCAAATCGTCCAGACGGCGGCGCAGGTCGGTCAGTTTCCCCTCTTCCGCCTGAAACCGGTCCAGATCGCGGAACCAGATCTCCAGATTCCGAAAACCGGCCGCGTGCGTGATGCGGATCTGCTCAAGAAGCGGAAGATCGTACCGGAGGATCGTCGCCGTGTTGAATGCGATGCGGTCCAGACGCTCTTTGGAAGCCGGGTGTTTCGCGTTTTCCTGTGCGGAGATCCC
>CAZRGJ010000154.1:0-2234 GCA_964599445.1 uncultured Planctomycetaceae bacterium
GTTTGATGTTCACCAGATACTCGTACCGTCCGGGATCCAGTGCGTCGAGTTCCTTTCATCGCTGGAAAAGCACATGGTGGAACTGCATTTTCGCGCAGATTCCCCGAAACGCGATGCGGAAATACTCCTGGTCTCCCGCCTCATGAATGGTCCGTACACCGCGATGCTTTACGCGAGGGAGTGCTGTACGCGCCTGGAAAAAAACGAATCGCAGAGTGCGTTCGATAGTGAACTTTCGCTGATTTTTGAGACGGAATCCTACTCACTTCTCGGCTGGGTCCCGAATCTTTACGCGTACCAGTACCGGATGCCTGCGGTCGTTTCGCTCCGAAAAAAAGCGGATCCGAAACTCGCCGTCCCGGAAGAGATGCGCGACCGGCTCGACGAACCGGCTTCCAGTGCGGAGGAACCGATCGATGCTCTGCCTCTCCCGCCGCTGAGTATGCTCGCGGAGATCGAAACGGCATGGGGACAGGAAGTCGTTTTGGGACCTCCTCCAGCGATGGATTTCGGGATCGATGAAGAGGAGGAGACCGAAACCAAAACAGAAGCGAAAGCGGAGAGTGAAACGGAAAAGGCTCCGAATCAATCGGATCCGGACGACGAAATGGTCTCTCTGGACATGACGGCTCCGGAACTGGAGACGGAAAGCGGTTTGGAGACGGAAGAGACCGGATCTCAGGTCCCGCCCCCTCTCCGTAAAGTTCTTCTCGTCGCGCGTCTGGAAGGTCCGTCCGTCGAAACGGTCCTGAAGCTCATCGACGATTCCATCGCGGCAGAGAAAAAAGGTCTGGAAGGGACAGTTTATCTCGACGCACGGAAAACGCGGCCTGCACGTGCGGGAGCCGGCCAGATGGACAAAATGGAGCAGTCGCTGAATGATCTGGCGATCCGTCTCCAGCGAAATACGGACCTGGTCGTGAAGCTCGATACGGAAGAGGCACTCTTCACGCGGGAAGCGTGCGATTCGCCGTGTGCACTTTACTGCGGATGGTATTCCGTGCGGAATTTCCAGGATATTTTCACGTTCTCCCCCGGCGCAGTCGCGTACCATGTCGCGAGCTTTGAGGCGGAATCGCTGAAAACCGGTCCGTTTTGGTGTCCGAATCTTCTGGAACATGGAGCTGCCGCGACACTTGGCCCCACGTTTGAGCCGTACCTCGCAGCATTTCCGGAACCGGATGAATTTTACTCGCTGGTCCTGACGGGAAAATTCACGATGGCGGAGTGCTTCTATTTCACGCTTCCGTTCCATTCCTGGGCCATGACGTACGTCGGTGACCCGCTTTACTCGCCGTACCGCGCTAATCCCCGGCTAAAAATGGAAGAACTCCCGGTGAAACTCCAGCGTTTCTTCGGCATCCAGCCGCAGTGAGGTTCGGAATGCCGCGCTGTGTGCGCACTTCCATAAAAAGTTTACGGAGAAGAAAAAAGGAAGGGAATGGATTCATTCTCTTCCTTTTCTTTTCGGTTTTTTGAAGGGGCTCGCCGACACGCATTAGGCTGTGTGCTCTTCTTTTACTTTCCGGAATGGACTTCCTGATTTTCCTTTGCGTCGGTCGGTGATTCGACCGTCCAGTCGGCTGGCTGGTTTCTTTTCTGTTTCGCCAGCCACGCAAAACCGGCCATCGGGACGCCGGAATGCGCTCCGTCGAAAATCGTGAGCCGCGTATTGCCGCTCGTTCTGCGGAAAAGGACTTTCTGTTTGCCGTACTGCGGGTCGGTCTGTGCTTCCGGAAGGAGTTCTTCCGGGATGGTCTGCGTGCGCCAAATGAAGTCGATCTGTGCGTCCGTGACCTTTTTCTCCGGCTCTGCGAGAAGATTGAACGCCCAGATGCTTTGCGCTGCCGGAACGCTTCCCGCATGTCCGTCGTGGATGCCGTGGTTGAGGCACAGCGGAACAGAAGCAGCGTTTTTCAGGTACGTGAGCGGACTGCGTTTGCGGTACTCTTCATCCACTTCAGCAGAAGTACCCGGTGCGCCGCCGCACGCGGATTCCAGGTGCTTCCAGTAGCCGAAACCTTTGGCTTTCGTGGATGCGTGCCATTTTGCGAGATCGGAGATCCCGACCCACGCGCACACGCCGGCCCAGACTTCCGGGTGACGGCCGGCCATGAGCATCGAGCAGTGCCCGCCGCCGGACATTCCCATGAGGTAGATCCGATCCGGGTCGATGTTCGCGTTGGCTTTGGCGTACTCGACGGCCGCGAGAATGTCTGCGGAGACCAGATCGC
>CAZRGJ010000154.1:2244-6608 GCA_964599445.1 uncultured Planctomycetaceae bacterium
AATGCGGGCAGATCATGACCCAGCCGTACTTTTTCGCACCTTCATGAAAGTACGGGTTCGGCTGCGTATACTTGGAGCTCCAGGTGTGGAGACCGACGATGAGCGGGACGGCTTCCTGACTTTCACGGACACTTTCCGGAACGTAGAAAAGCGCGGGCTGCCAGGACTGGTCGGCTTCGACACGATAGTGAATGGTCTTCACTTCGGCATTCCAGCCTTTGGGAGCCGGACCGTCTGCGGGTTTCGCGTCTGCGGATACCGCGAATGCCGCGGCAGAGAGACAAAACGCGGAGGTCAGGGAAAAAAGGGAAAAGGAAAGGGACGAAAAAATGAATGTACGGCGGTTTTTCATCGGGAAACCTTTCTGCATGAAATGGTTCTGGAGTCATTGAAAGATGGGGGGACGGTGGCGGATCTCAGAACCCGCGGCACAAAGGCGGTACGCACGGCACCGCCTTTCGTATTTTCCGGGAAGGTCTGATTTATGCCGACTTCAGCGTCTTCAGAAGTTGAAGTAGCCGTGCGCATTATGGTAGCTGACGTCCGCGACGAGGCTGCCGAGCAGTTTTTCATCGTTCGGGAGGATCCCTTTCGCGACGTCGTTTCCGACCAGATTGCAGAGGATCCTGCGGAAGTATTCGTGCCGCGTGTACGAGAGGAATGATCGGCTGTCCGTCAGCATCCCGACGAAACGGCGCAGAAGACCGAGCGCGGAAAGGACGTTCATTTGCGTTTCCATTCCGTCTTTCTGATCGAGGAACCACCATCCGGAACCGAACTGGATCTTTCCGGCCGTCACGCCGTCCTGGAAGTTGCCGAGCATCGTGCCGACGAGGTGATTGTAGATCGGGTTCAGATTGTACAGGATGGTCTTCGTCAGTTTGTCTTCGCGTTCCAGTGCGTCGAGGTACCGCGACATCGCCAGGGCCGCATCGCCGTCTCCGATGGAGTCGAATCCCGTGTCCGGACCAAGCGCGAGATATTTCCGCGTATTGTTGTTTCGCATCGCGCCGAAGTGGAACTGCTGCGTCCAGCCGAATTCGTGGTTCATGCATCCCAGCTCGAACAGAACGCGCCACTGGAAGGCGTTGATCTCGTCTTCAGGAAGCTGGAGCGACCGGTCCGCCAGCGCTTTTTGGAAAATGCGGTTCGCGCCGTCACGGGTGAAGGCGGGCATGAGATTTCCGGAGAGGTCCAGCTCGCATTTGGGGAAAAGTCCGAGTCCGTGGTCCGAGAGCCGGCATCCGGCGGCGTTAAAGAAGACGTAGCGGTCGTGCAGCGCGTCAATCAGCGTGTCGAAATCGCGGATCGTGCGCCCCGTCACGTTTTCCAGCTGCTCAAGCCACGGAAAAAAGACTGCCGGCCGGTCGATGGCCATCGCCTTGTCCGGACGGAAGGTCGGAAGAACACGCGGTTTGAAGATCCCTGCCGCATTGTCCGCCGCGACTTTTTTATGGTACTCAAGCGAGTCGATCGGGTCGTCCGTCGTGCAGACGGTCTCGACGTTCATCTGCTCCATGATCCCGCGGGCAGAGCATTCCGGCATCGCTAGCATCGCATTGCAGTCATTCCAGATCGAGTCCGCCGTCGCGGGCGAAAGAAGCCGGTCGCTGATCCCGAACGGACGGTTCAGCTCAAGATGCGTCCAATGGTAGAGCGGATTCCGCAGCGTGTACGGAACGGTTTCCGCCCATTTGTCGTATTTTTCGCGGTCGGACGCATCGCCGGTGCAGAAACGCTCCGCGACTCCATTACTCCGCATCGCGCGCCATTTGTAGTGGTCGCCGTAAAGCCAGATCTGCGCCAGGTTCTCGTAGGTTTTGTTCTCGGCGACTTCCTGCGGCGGAAGATGGCAATGGTAGTCGATGATGGGAAGGTCTTTCGCGTACTCATGGTACAAAACGCGCGCCGTTTCCGTTTCGAGCAGGAAATCTTCGTGAATGAACGGGGTTTTGAGTCTTTCGGTCATGGTATTGGGTTTCTCCTCTTTTTTGGAGAATCGGTTTCTGGATAAAAAGTGAATGGAAAAAGGACGGAGATCTCCGCGCGGGACACACGCGGATCCCTTTCCGTCTTTTGGATGAGCTGGTTTCATGGTCCGGTTTCGTGAGCCGGTTTCGCGCTTTTTATTTCGCGACGCCGATTTTGTAGATGCGCAGTGCGTTCTGTCCCGGTTTTCCGTCCGCCGGAATGCGCAGCGTGACGGTATGTTTGCCCGGCGCGAGTTCATCGGCGAGCACGACCGTACGCGGATAGTGAAGCCCGCCGCTGTGGTGGTGGCGGATCTGGGCTTTCTGGAAATCTCTGCCGTCGATGGAGACTTCCGCGACTCCGGAATCCGGACCGGCCAGCACGAAGAGGCTCACGGCACGGCCTTCAAAATCGAACGTGCAGGACGCTCCCGGTTCCTGGGCGTGAAGGAATTCCTGACCGCCGAAGTTCTGGCGGAATCCGCCTCGGATGGCTTTCCAGTCCGGAATGCTGCGGGCAAAGCCGTTCAGCGCGACTCCGTCAAAGCTGCGGAAACGGGCATCGGCGTAGGAGTATTCGTCGATCATCTCGGGAAGCGCGTGCGGTTTGAGTCCGTCGGCTTTCGTTTTCCATGCGTCGTTCAGGAGTGCCTCGATCATGTCCGCGCAAATACGGTTTCCGCGCGGTGCGGGATGGACGCCGCCGAATTCGCCCCACGTGATTTTTTTCGCGTCGATCTGCTCCTGGATCTCCTTCGCCAGATCAATGACCGAGAGACCGTACTTTTCCGTCACGAGCGAGTGTGCCTGAATGCTCAGAGCCGAGTTTCCCTGACGGTATTTCGCCATGAGATTTTCATTCACGAAAAACGTCACGACAATGTCTACGTTCGGGCAGGCGGTACGAATGTGGCGCACGATCCCCTCGAAACCGCGGATGGAATGCTCGATGGAAAAATTGCCGTCCTGATCGTCGTTTACCGCGAATTCCAGGAAGAAAAGATCGACCGGTCCGCGGGAAAGAACGTCCGATTCCAGACGGAATGCCCCAGTGTCCGAGCAGGTGGAAGCGATACCCGCCGCGATGAAATCAAATTCCGTGTTCGGGAACTTTTTCTGAAGGTACTCGCAGACCATGGGACGGTAGCCGTTCATTTCCGTGATGGAACCGCCAAGGAACGCGACGCGCCCTTTGCCCGTCGATTCAAACGTGAACTGCGAGTTGGCGTACGAGCCGCGCACGATCGTGTTTTTCGAAGACTGCGCCTCTGCGCCCGTCACGCAGAAAAGTGTCGCCAGAGTCAGAAAAAAGGCAAAGAAACGGAACATTTTCATGATTTTCTCCTGAATGGGTTGGGAAGGAACAAAATTTCGATTCATTGTGTTTCATTTTATCCCGAAGACGCCCTTTCTGCAAGTACCCCGCTAGGGAAATTTTCTGGTTTTCTGCGGATTTTTTACGGAAAAGCTCTCGTTTAGAGGGACGAGGAACGCTCGCGTTCAAAATGGAACGTTCCTCTTTGAAGCCAGAACATTTCTGCCGATCCTATTTCCCAAGCGGCGCGATCCCTTCATGAGTCGGTTCGACGATGCGGATCTGTCCGTCCGGGCGGAAGGTCATGCGGTCGATGCAGACTTCCCGCGCCCACGGATTTTGCGGACGCGGCCAGATGTGGCGATGGTAGACGATGAACCATTCATCTGTTCCGGGCAGGTTCACGACCGAATGATGGCCTGTGCCGTAAATGTTTTTTTCCGGACGGCTCGAGAGGATCAGACTTTCCTGTTCGGGGATCTGGAACGGACCGGCCGGCGAGTCGGAAATGGCGTGACGGACACGGTATTCCGGGCTGCGCGCGTCATTTTCCGACCACGTCAGATAGTATTTTCCCTGCCGGAAGAAGACGTGCGCCCCTTCAAAGAATCCAGGCACATCGAGACGGCGGACGGTCTCTTTTTTCAGGGTCACGAAATCGTCTTCCAGCTCCGCCATTCCGAGGTAGCTGTTTCCCCAGTAAATGTACGTTCTTCCGCTGACCGGGTCGGTGAAGACGTCTGGATCGATCTCCACGCCGTGTGGAACGCCTTCCGGTTTGAAATCGATGAGCGGTCTCCCGGAATCCGTGAACGGTCCCGTCGGGGTATCACTGACCGCCACGCCGATCTTCAGGTTCGCGCAGAAGTAAAAGAAGTACCGGAATTTCCCATCGATCTTTTTCTCCATGATGCATGGTGCCCATGGGAGCCGGTCTTCCCAGGAAACATTCTCAAGGGAAAGGATCGGACCTTCGTCTTTCCAGTTCACCAGATCGTCGGACGAAAATGCGTGGAATGTGTTGTGCGTGAAGGTCGAGTAAATGTAGAATTTCCCGGTCTTTTCCGAGTACAGGATCT
>CAZRGJ010000155.1:0-4943 GCA_964599445.1 uncultured Planctomycetaceae bacterium
TCGAAGCTCCTGAAGGGGCATTTCTTCCGCACGGCTCTGTCCTGCCGTGTCGATGAGCACAAGGTCAAAATCCGCCATTCTGGCCATTGCTTCGCGCATCTGGCGGCGGGTGGAAACGCAGAGCATCGGAATGCTGATGATGTCTGCGAAAGTCTGAAGCTGCTCGACGGCTCCCATACGCGAAAGGTCCAGCGTAATGAGACCGACCTGGCAGTTTTTGCGCTGGCGGTAGTCGATCGCGAGCTTGGCGATCGTCGTCGTTTTACCGACTCCCGTAGGACCGACCAATGCCGCGACGTGCCGCGTGCCGTGCTGGATCGGGATCGGACCGGAAGTCTGGATCTCCTGGGCGACGAGTTCCTGAAGGCGTTTTTCGAGGAAATTCTGATCCGTGCTCAGTGCCCGTTTGCCGGTCGCGGCGTAAAGGACTTCCTCATTCCGAAGCCGATCCATGAGCGACGCGATGGAAAACTCGTCCATATCAGCAGTCTGAAGTTTTGCGTAAATCTGAAGCAGCGCATCCTGAAATGCTGCAGAACCCGCGGAAAGTTTCGGCATACAGTTCGCAGACTGACGGAAAAAACGCGTCTGATCCCGAAACAGGAGTCCCGAATCGGAATCATCGCCGGCCTTCCGATCCCCCAGACTGAAGGAGAGGATCGTGCTGTCCTCAGACGCACCCGTGATTCCAAAGGAATCGAAAGCCGCTCCCGAACGCCCGGAAAAAAGGGGCTGATCCGCGGCGGCGGTCTCCGTTCGAGATGATCCGCACACATTCTCTTTACGCCGGATCTTTCGAAAAGGTCCAGGAGGAACGGAAAGAGGACTTTCCTGCAATGCGGACGAATGAGCATCTTCCTTCCGGAAAGAACGATTTTCCCTGCCCGTCAGATCGACACACGATGCCGATCCCGCACCGCAGGCAGCTTTTCGGCTTCCCTCCAGACCGCAGATGGAATCCCAGATCGAACCGTTTTCCACGGCACCTGCGTCGGACATACAAACTCCGGAAGACGTTCCAAACTGTCGAAAACCAGAAGAAACGGCGCCTTCCGATGCAGCTTCTGCGGACTCACAAACGGACACCGCGGCACGATCTGCCGTTCCTGCGCCATATCGTGCAAGTTCAGACGCAGACGAAATTCCCAATCCGTCAGCCTCTGCGCAAACGTCCTCCTTTTCGAAAATTCCCGCACTTTCCAGCGTCATTTCACGGACTGCGGAAAACTCCCGGTCCGCCATCTGCACGAAGGACGGGTCCGCATCCGGACAGGAATCCTGCACATCTTCGCGTTCTTCCTCCAGACCATCGGAAGCCGTGACTTCCAGCATCGTTCCTCCCGGGAAAAATCCCAGGATCCCGCGTTTCCGAACCTCGCGCGTTTCAAGAATGGCGGCATGGATCCCCAGATCATCCCGTATCTTCGCGAAGGCTTCGCAAAGGTTTTTCGCTCGATACGTTTTGATCTTCATGAATCCGGAACCCCCATTCCATCCGTTCTCTTCTTCATCAGCAGCCGAAACCGGCGGGACTTGAAAAATTTTTGAATGCGTTGCCCAAAGATTAGCATTTTTTGCCATTCTCTGCAAGAGTGATTTTGCGGAAATGAAGAAAACACTGAAAAAAATTTCATCTTTTGCACACTTTCGACACACTGAAAAATACTTTTGGAGAAAACGAAAATATGTGTACGCCCTCCCCCTGTTCTTTTTTGCAAAATCTGGTAAAATGATAGAGAAAATTTGTTTCTGTTTATTGGAATTGGCCCATAGTTTAAGGTGAAAAAATGCTGAAGGTCCAGGAAGGAAGAGTTTCTTTTCCGAAAATGGAAGAAGAAATGGTCCAGTGGTGGAAAGCGAACAACATTTACGAGAAATCCCTTGCGCGCCGTGAAAATGCGCCGGCTTTCGTCTTTTTTGAAGGTCCGCCGACCGCAAACGGAATGCCGCACCCGGGGCACTGCCTGACGCGCGCGATGAAAGACCTTTTCCCCCGCTACCGCACCATGCGCGGATACCGCTGCGAGCGCAAAGCCGGGTGGGATACGCACGGCCTCCCCGTCGAACTGGAAGTCTGCAAGGAACTCGGCCTGAAAAAATCACGTGAAGAGATCGAAAATTACGGCATCGAACCGTTTATCCAGCTCTGCCAGAAAAGTGTCTGGCGCTACATGCAGGAATGGGAACACCTGACCGAGCGCATCGGTTTCTGGATCCATCTCGACCAGGCGTACGTGACCTACCATCAGTCGTTCGTCGAATCTGTCTGGTGGGCACTCTCCGAATTCTTCAAAAAAGGCCTTCTTTACCAGGGACACAAGATCGTCTGGTGGTGGGCTCAGGGCGGAACCGCGCTCTCCAGCGGTGAAGTAGGGGAAGGTTACCGTGAAGTCGCCGATCCCGCCGTTTACGTCCGGTACCCGGTCCTGACGGAAGAAAAAACGCCGGAAGTCCTGAAAAATGCCGATTTCGTCATCTGGACCACCACTCCGTGGACGCTTTCCAGCAACCAGTTCGTCGCCGTCAAGACGGACATGGAATACTGTGTCGTGAAATTTGAGGGAGACGAACGCGCCGTGGTCATCGCCGAGCCGCTCCTCGCCTCCGTCGCCCAGAAATACGGCGGAAAGAAGCCGAAGGAATACGAACTCCTCGGCAAACTCACCGGCGAACAGCTCGTCGGAGTCCGCTACCAGCCGCCGTTCGACACGTTCTACCGCACGCTCGGAAACGTTCAGGGCACGCTCAAGACCGGCGAAAAAGAGTACCTCGCCTGGCGCGTCGTCCCGGCAGATTTCGTCACCGTCGATACCGGAACGGGTATGGTGCACCAGGCTCCGGCATTCGGCGAAGACGACTTTGGCGTCCTTCAGGCCCAAAAAGCCCGTTTCGTGGTCGGCGAAGGCCCGGACATGATCTGCGCCGTCGCGTCGAACGGTACGTTCACGGAAGTTTTCCCGGAATTCCAGGGCCGCTGGGTCAAGGAAGCAGACAAAGACATCATCAAGGTCCTGAAGGAAAAAAATCTGCTCTTCATCCACGAGCAGTACCTCCACGAGTACCCCTTCTATACGCGCTCGGACGACCCGCTCATCCAGTATCCGCGCAAGAGCTGGTTCATCAAAACGAGTCAGTTCAAGGACGCCATGCTCAAAAACAATGCGCAGATCAAATGGCTCCCCGAGCATATTCGCGACGGACGTTTCGGCAATTTCCTCGCCACGAACGTCGACTGGGCACTCTCCCGTGAACGTTTCTGGGGTACTCCACTTCCGATCTGGGTCTGCGAAAAAACCGGAAAAATGGAGGCGATCGCGAACTACGACGAGCTGATGGCAAAACCGGGCGTTTCCGGAATGGAAGTCTGGGAAAAAGCGAAAGCCGCGAACCCGGATCTCCCGGAAGACCTCAAGGTGCACAAGCCGTACATTGACGAGATCACGTACGATTCCCCGTTCGGCGAGCTGAACGAGGACGGTTCTGTACCGCGTATGCGCCGTGTTCCGGAAGTGATCGACTGCTGGTTTGACTCCGGCTCCATGCCGTTCGCACAGTGGGGCTACCCGCACAAACCGGGATCCGAGGAAGAATTCAAGGCCCACTTCCCCGCCGACTTCATCAGCGAAGCAATCGACCAGACCCGCGGCTGGTTCTACAGTCAGCTGGCCATCAGTACCCTGCTGTTCGGAGACCACGAACAGAATCAGACTGTGACGGCTGACCGTGTCCGCGAGTACCCGCACCCGTTCAAAACGTGCGTCGTGCTGGGTCTGATGCTTGCGGAATGGTGGGAGAACAAAGGGTACAAAGACCCGAAAGACCGCCAGATCTTCCTGGAAGAAGAGGAAGCGAAAAAGGTCCTCGGCGCGAAAAACTACGAGCACAAGATCGGCAAAATGTCGAAATCGCTCCACAATTACCGCTCGCCGAACGAAATTTTCGACAAATACGGCGCGGACGCCCTGCGCTGGTACTTCTACAGCAACCAGGCTCCGTGGAACGCCATCATCTACAGTGAGCGCGCGATCGCGGAATCGATGCCGGCTTTCACTGTGAAACTTTGGGACACGCTGAAATTCCTCGTCGGTTACGCGAACAGCGATGGATTCGAGCCGGAAAAATGGCTGAAAGGCGACGCGGGACAGATGACGCCGGACGTTCTGAAAAATGCGAAGAACTACCGACCGGTCTCCGAACGCGCGGAGCTGGACCGCTGGATCATGAGCAAGCTGAACTCACTCAACGCTTTCGTGGTCGAAAAACTGGACGCGTACGACAATCACCCGGCGGCGGCGGCCCTGCTTGAGTTCGTGGATGCGCTGAGCAACTGGTACATCCGCCGCTCGAAGGAAAGCATCTGGAGCTCCGACAAATCGGACGCCAACTGTGCGAAATGGGACACGTACTGGACGCTCTACGAATGTCTGGTCACGCTCTCCAAACTCATCGCGCCGTTCGTGCCGTTCATGGCCGAGCAGATCTGGAATGCGCTCGTTCGTGAACCGTTTGGAGCGCGCGCGGTGGAAAGTGTCCATCTGTGCGACTATCCGACGCCCGACGCCGCCTCGATCGACGAAACGCTTGCCGTCCGCATGGACCTGATGCGCGAGATCTGCTCTCAGGGACATTCGGCCCGCCAGAACGCGAGTCTGAAAGTGAAGCAGCCGCTCTCCGGCGTGGACATCGTCCTGACGGAAGCCTCGCGTCCGCATCGCGGCTGGCTCACTGAGCATGACGAACTGATCCGCGAAGAGCTGAACGTGAAGGAAGTCCGATTCACCGACCGTGCGGACGACTACGTCTCGTACACGATTCTTCCGGACCTGAAGAAACTGGGCAAAAAGCTTGGAAAACTCCTTCCGATCCTGAAGAACTGGCTCACGACAGCCGATGGTGCCGCGCTGCTGGCTCAAATGGAGCAGGACGGCCAGGTCGAAGTGGAA
>CAZRGJ010000155.1:4953-6575 GCA_964599445.1 uncultured Planctomycetaceae bacterium
GAAGAGCTGATCATTCGTCTCCAGGCGAAAGACGGTTTTGCGGCCTCCCAGGGCAAGAATTCGGTCGTAGTGCTGACGACGGAACTCACGCCGGAACTGATCGCGGAAGGCAACGCCCGCGAGATCGTTCGCGCCATCCAGAGTCGCCGTAAGGACCTGAACTGCGCGTACGCCGACCGCATTCGCGTCTGCTTCGAAACGGAAGATGCCGCGATGCTCGACGCTGCGAAAGCATTTTCCGAATACATTTGCGGCGAAACGCTGGCGGACGAGCTGACGTTCTCGACCTCCGATGCCTACGCTGGAGCGGAATCCGTTGAGCTGAAACTCGCCGGAGCTGCCGTGAAGTTGACGGTCGTGAAGTAAACCGATCTCGTATTTCGCGGAACAAAAAATCAGGAGACGGTCCTTTTTTCAGGATCGTCTCTTTTTTTGCGGGCATTCATTCCGTTTCAGCACACCTTCCAGAACGCCGAGTCCCCTGCCCAGTCTATTTTCCGTCAGTCATTCGACGTTCAGTCCGCTTTCGGGATCTCGTTCCAATCCGTCGTGTAGGAGGGTGAACGGCGTTCGCTTCGCGTTTTCCATTCCCGCTCTTCAGGAAGACCTTCCACAGCAAAACCAATGGCGTTTTTTCCCAGTTTCTGACGCAAGGAATCGAGGGTTTCCATGAGATCTTTCCGCTTTCCCAATTTTTCGTCTTCTTCGGCCTGTTCTTCGGGAGTTTGGAACATTCTGTATTTTCCGGCATCCGGTATATTGGAAAGAGCCATGAGCGTCACGCCGGCCTTCTGGTAGAAGATCTCCGGACGATAGAGCTTCCGCAACCCCTGAAGAACACGCGGCTGGACGGTCAGCGTATCGTCGGTCGCCCCTTCCAGCGGGATCGCAAGACCTTCCGAGTACGGCACACGGACTCCGGAGTTTCCTTCCGGCTGAGAGAATCCGTACAATACAAGCCACACCGCGCCGGTAAAGAGACGGTACTTGCGCAATCGCGTCATTGCGGCCCCCAGAAAAGACGCCGTGGGCTGGCAGAGCGTCTCAAGATCCGTCACGAGATTTCCGAAAGAGCGCGAATACTGGATCGAGTACTTCGGCGGAGCAAAATTTTCCAGCTCAAGACACGGCTCACCACGCAGTTCACGAACGGTCCGTTCCTGGCAGATGGAGAATTCGTGCCGAATCGCGATCGGATCCTGACGGTAAAGATCCCAGGCTGTTCGAATCCCGCGTGAAATGAAGACTTTGGCCGTTCTGCGTCCGATCCCCCAGACGTCTTCGACCGCAATCGTCGGAAGAAGTTCCTGGATCGTGCCGGGATCGGTCAGAGTAAAGAAACCGACCCTGCGTGTCTTGGCGATGTGCGTCGCGATTTTGGCGAGCGTCTTCGTCGGTCCAACGCCTAGCGAAACCGGGATCCCGGTCCATTTGCGGACGGTGTCGACCACTTTTCGCTGAAAGTCTTCCGTTTCTGCATTTTCGATACCGCGGAGATCCAGAAAGGCTTCATCGATCGAGTAGACCTGAATATCGGGGCTCCATTGCCGAAGTGTCTGCATCACACGGCGGCTCATGTCCGAGTAGAGTTCAAAATTGGCGGAAAAGACAGAGACTCCCAT
>CAZRGJ010000156.1:0-6567 GCA_964599445.1 uncultured Planctomycetaceae bacterium
GCCAGCAGAGACCGCAGACGAGGGTGAGGCCTTTTTCTTTACCGATCTTGGCGCTTTCCAGAACACTGCGGACGCCTGCGGGATCAACGGCGACCGGCTTTTCAAAGAAAGCGTGCTTGCCGGCTTCGACCGCAGCGCGGAGATGGATGGGGCGATAGTGCGGGGTGGTGCAGAGAAGGACGACATCGCACTTCTCGATGACCGCTTTGTAGGCGTCGAAACCGCTGAAGAGGCAGTCGTCGGTGAGCGGCGCACGGTCACCATAGGCATTTTTCAGACCGGCGGCACAGCCTTTGACGCGATCTTCGAAAAGGTCGCCGAGGGCCACGATCTGCGTATTGGGATCGGCATTCAGCGCGTTATGCGCAGCACCAGTACCGCGTCCGCCGCAGCCGACGAGACCAACCTTGATGATGTCGGAACCCTGAGCATGGGCGGAACGGGCGATGGAAAGACCACTGACGGCGAGACCGGCGGCAGCGCCAGCCTTGACGAAATTACGGCGGGTAATGGACATGAATTTTCTCCTTGAAAAAATGTGGGGTCAAATCTCAAACGATTTTATTCAATTATACTCGCAAATTTTAATTTCTGCAAGTAGCTTGCCGATACTTTTCCGGAAATTTTCCAAAATTTTTTACTCTTTTCGGCAAGTACATACCGATCCGGTCGGGAATTTTACCACAGAGAGCACGGAAAAGGCGCAGAGAATCACTGGATTTTAAACACGAAAAGCGCGAAAAAACGAATTTCAAAAAGTGATTTTAAAGATTTTAAGATCCATTTCGTGTCTTTTTCGTGCTCTCAATAGTAAAATTCACCGGATCTGCTGTGCCGTATCGGAGCTACTGTGCCGCATCCACGACTTCCGTCTTCACGACTTTTCCGATCTCTTTCGGATCCATTCGGAAAAGCAGACCTCGGCTTCCCGCATTGATGTAGATCTCGGGGAGTTCCAGGATCGTGGACTGCACGTAGACGGTCATCGCGCGCTTCGTTCCGAATGGGCTGGTGCCGCCGACATGGTACCCGCTGTATCTGTCCGCATCTTTGGGATCGCAGGGACGGACCCCCTTCACGTTCAGTACCCGCGCCATTTCTTTTGAAGAGATCTCGCAGTCCCCGTGCATCAGGACGACGAATGGGACCGGGCGGGTCTCCTCCGTCTGGAAAATGATCGTCTTGACCACCGCGTGTTCATCGACGCCGAGTTCTCTCGCACTGACGCGAGTCCCGCCGTGCTCCTCGTATTTGTACTCCATCAGCTCATACGCAACTTTCGCTTTCTGGAGTGCCCGGATCGCGTTGGTCATGGGGGCTTTCATCGTACTGCCTCCGTCGGAAAAACGTAATCGTCGCAAAATGCGGTCTGGAAATCGTAAAGGGCGGCAAAATCTTCCTTTTTGTCGCCGGGAGCCGTCCGGACTTTTCCTGCGTTCACCATGTTGAAGACGATCTCGCCGAAATCATCCGTCGTGAACACGCCCCACTGATTAAAGACCGTCTTCGCCATGTATCCGAACATCCACCGGCCGCGGATCCGGATCGCTTCGCAAAGTTCGCTCCCGCTGATGTGATGGAGATTTGAATCCGGCTCGTCTTTTTCGTCTTCACCCGGTTTCTGACGCGGCGGAAGATGCTCGGAAGAGCACCCCATCCCAAGCTGAGACCGCGCGAACTCGAGCGTTTCGAGCACATAATAGTACGCATTTAAATGGTATCGCGGATCCTGTTCCACGATACTGTGAAGCTGAAGCTGATCAAACATCTGTCCGAATTTCCAATTTTTTCTGAATCAAGTCCATTTTCGAATGGAAACCATTCCGCTCATTCTACTATACCAAAAAATTTTTTTTCAGGGAAGAGCAAAAAGATTGGACTTTTGGAGAATTTATTCCGATTTTATCGAAAGCAGGGATTTTATGGAAATTTCATTTCAGTAAAGCCGTTCAGGGGGCGGTCATTATGCGAATTCGATCTTTTTTCATTTCCATTGCAGGCGGGATCGCGTGTCTTGCCGGATGCGCAGGCGGGATCTGTGCCGCGGGAGGGGAAATGTACTTCCCGGGAGCCGTCAGCATTCTGGAAGATCCGAATGATGCCCGCAGCCCGGTTTCTTCGGCGGCACCGGCTCCGTATACGTCTCCGGGAACGCAGGTCTCTCCGGCTCCGTACGTTTCGCAGTCTCCGCAGATCCGGCCGCAGAATGTTTCCGCTTCTCCCCTGACGATCAACGAAAAACCCGTCGTTCCGCGAGACCCGCAGTATTCCGCCCCACAGTATTCCGCCCCATTTCCGCAAAAAACGGGAACCGGAAACGTTCCTTCTGCCGGACCTTCGGCATTGGGGAACGGAAATCCGGCCGTCCCGAAGGCTTCGGAGCAGAAGACCGGGCGGGAAAGATCCATTCTGGTGCAGGAAACGAGCGGGGCGTTGGACCCGTCTGCTGCGTTGAAGACGGCAGGAAGTGCCGCTGCGGCTCAGACATTCACTCCGGAAGAGCATTCTGTTGTGCCGCAGACGCAGAAAAATGGGCTTCAGGAGAACGCGGGACTTCAGGAGAACGCAGAGAACGCAGAGAACGCAAACGTGTGGCGGATCCTTCCGGACAGCGGGCCGGATGTGCCGGACGGCAGTGTGCCGGCTTCCGGTCTGGAATACGCAGACGGGCGTCCTGGGATGGATCGCCAGCTCGCGAACGGATTGCCGATGGAGATGATCCCGGAAAGCCGTTCCGAGACTTCGGCAGTCTCTCCCGCGAATGATCCTCGTTCCATTTCCGGCATTTCTCCGGGACTGCATCCCGGTGCGCAATGGACCGTTCAGCCGGAAAACGCAGTCGGAAATTCGGCGGAAACGGCCGTTTCTCCCAAGAGTATGCATCCTCTGCCTCGCTATGTCGTCGCGAAAGCGGAACCTGCTTCGGAACTCGAAAAGACGCTGAATCCGCATCCGGATCCTGAAAAGGAACGCGAAGAGATGATGCGTGAGCTGAAAAAGCACAACAAGATCCTGAAAGCGCAGGCCAATGTCGTGAAACTCGCCGCGAAGATCATTCGGCCCAGCGTCGTGCACATTCAGTCCGACATGCTCCAGACCGGAAATTATGGAGAACGGCTCAAAGTTCATGATGAGGGGAGCGGGATCATCATTCGCCGTCAGGAAAAGTTTTTCGTCCTGACGAATCAGCACGTCATCAAAAACGCTCTCCCAAAAAATATCGAGATCCGCCTTTCGGATAATCGGATCACGCATCCGACGAAGATCCTTTCCGATCAGGAAACGGACATCGCGGTCCTTGAGCTTGCCGAGACGGATCTGGTTCCTGCGGCACTCGGAGACAGCAATCAGGTGGACATCGGGGACTTTGTTCTCGCAGTCGGCAGTCCGTTTGGGCTGGATAATTCCGTCACGTTCGGTATCGTGAGTGCAATCGGCCGGCGTACGATCAGTCTGGCGTCCAACGTCAGTCTTCAGGATTTTATTCAGACTGACGCGGCCATCAATCCCGGAAATTCAGGCGGTCCGCTGCTGAATCTCAATGCGGAAGTCATCGGCATGAACACGGCGATCGCGAGCAATTCGGGAAATAATGCGGGCATCGCATTCTCTATTCCGATCCGGATGGTCACGCTGGTAGCGGATCAGCTCATCATGTACGGAAAGACCCGGCGTGCATACCTTGGCGTCAACCTCGAAAAGAACTTCACGGTCCAGCAGGCGCGGGAGATCGGTCTGGAACGTCCGCGCGGTGCGCTCGTCACGACGGTACTGAATCCCTCGCCGGCCTACCAGGCAAAGTTCCGAAAAGGGGATCTGATCCTGGATTTCAACGGGATCCCGGTCGAAGACGATATGCACCTCTACAATCTGGTGAACCTGACGGAGATCGACGAAAAGGTCACGCTGAAAGTTTACCGGGCAGGAGAGATCTACGAGGTGGAAGTTCAGCTCTGGGAGCGGTAGAATGATGGAGCGGGAAATTGGATCGAGTGCCGGAGAACAGGAAGAACGTCTTCTGCGTATTGAGGACCTGAAGTGCGTTCAGGGCGGAAAGACGCTTCTGCAGAATGTGAGTTTTACGGTGCGCCGGGGGGAATTCGTCTCGCTCCTTGGTCCCAACGGTGCCGGAAAATCCACGCTTTTGAAGTGCGTCATGCAGCTCATGCCCGCCGCATCCGGAACGCGGATCTTTCTGGAAGAGAAACCGCTTTCCCGACTCTCCATTCGGGAAATTGCCCGAAAGATCGCGTACATTCCCCAGAAGCAGGGACAGGATTTTCCCTTTACGGTCCGGCACTTTATTGAGGCAGCGCGGTATGCTCACGAAAATTTTCTCGAGACCTCCTCGGAGAATTCCCGGCGTCTTTGCGCCCGTGCGCTGGAAGAAACAGATCTCGTTTCTCTCGCAGATCGTGAGCTTTCGACGCTTTCCGGAGGAGAACTCCAGCGCGTGAGGATCGCCGGTGCACTGGCTCAGGATGCGGAACTCCTTATTCTGGATGAGGTCACTTCGCAACTGGACTACCATGCACGGGAGGAAACGGTCCGTCTGCTTCTGCGTCTGAATCGGGAATGGGGACGGACGATCCTGACGGTGACGCACGACATCAATGAGGCAGCGCGCTGTGCGGGGCGGATCCTCGCACTGAGAGCCGGAGAACTCTGCTTTGACGGCATACCGGAAGATTTTCTTCAGGAATCGGTCCTCTCTGCGGTCTTTGAAACGCCGTTTCATTTTCTCAGATCTCCGTACTTTCAAGTTCCCGTCGTGATGCCGACGCCCAAATAAACGCGGAATGAGACCGGAAAATGGATGGAAAATGACCGGAATGGGGTCGGAAATGGAATTTTTGAAAAGGAAAAGCGGGATCCTGTCGAAAAATTCGGGATTATTTTTCAGAAAATCCAAGAAAAATCGCGCACAGGCAGAGGGGGGGCTTTACAAAATTTCCGTATCGTGTAGAATGTGACGTGAAAATATTGTTTTTAGATTGACGTTTTTGTGAATTTTTCTTCGTCCGCAGTTTCAGTTGGGTGACTCGGCGGCGAAGTTAAGATTTGCGGCGGGGTCGGTTTCTTCCCGGTCCTGCTTCGGATTTTCTGCGTGATGCAGTTCCAGCCGCCGTCCGTTTTGCTGCGCGAATGGAGATGGAGGAGGAATTTCACAGTACGTCGAGGTTCGATACCCTGGAGATAGAAAAATGGCCAAAAGTAAAAAAAAGGCGGAACCGATGTTCCTCGTCTGCTCTGAGTGTGGTGCGTACAATTACGTCCTGCGCCGCAAGCCGGGAAGTGAAAAACTGAATATCAAAAAATTCTGCCCCTGCGACCGCAAGCATACCCTGCACAAGGAAAAGAAAAAATAAATTTTTCCTTTTTGCGTAACTGGAAACGGAATGCTCCCGTCTGCGGTGAGTATTGCGTTTCCGGTTTTTCTCTTTCTTGACGGCTCTTCAGGGTGGGGATCATGGCAAAGCATCAGGCAAAACGCTGGCGTTTCCGGACCGGTGAGCGAGATCTCGCCGCGATCGCGGACGTAGTGCGGTATGCCAGTCTGCCTCCAATTCTCGCAAAACTTCTCGTTTCCCGCGGTGTCCGAACTCCCGATGAGGCGGTGCGGCATCTGGATCCAAGACTCATTCATCTTCACGAACCAAATCTGCTTCATGGATGTGCCCGTGCTGCGGAACTGGTCGTTCGGGCTGTGCGTCAGGGGAAAAAAATCGCGGTTTACGGCGACTATGATGTGGACGGAATGACCGCCACTGCGATCCTCTTTAAATGTCTGCGTCTTGAGTACCAGAGCACGGATCCGAACCGCCCGATCTTTTTCATTCCCAATCGTTTGAAGGACGGCTACGGTCTGAACTGCGATTCGATCCGGGAACTGAAAGAGCGGAAGGTCGATCTCATCATCACGGTCGACTGCGGCATTACGGCAGTCGAGGAAGTCGCGCTGGCAAAGTTCCTCGGAATGCAGATCATTCTGACGGACCATCATCAGCCGGATGAGCATCTGCCGGATGCGGACGCCATCGTTCATCCCGATCTTTTCACGCACCCGGAATTCGTTTCCTGTGGGAAATTCGACCCATTTCCGGACGACCATTTCCTTTCAATGTATGCGGATCCGCCGTCTGGAAAGGATTCTGCGCCGGGGATGGATCCTCCGTCGGGTGCAGGGACGGCAAAGAACACGATCCGGATCCGGTATCCCCGTATGGATGCACCGTATCCGTTTGCGTATCTCAGTGGTGCCGGTGTGGCGTTCAAGCTGGCGTGGGCCGTCTGTCAGCGATTCGCGGCCAATCCGCGTGTTGGAGCGCGCCGTCAGGCATTTATTTTGGAGGCGATCTCTCTTGCTGCGATCGGGACGATCGCAGACGTCGTTTCCCTGACGGATGAAAACCGCGTCATCGTCGTCGCGGGGCTTCAGCAGCTTCGGGAACGTCCGTCTGTGGGACTGGAAGCTCTCCTGAAAGTCAGCAAACTTTTCGACAAAAAAAGTTTCGAGTCGGAAGACGTCGGCTACGCAATGGCTCCGCGGCTCAATGCGGCCGGCCG
>CAZRGJ010000157.1:0-6564 GCA_964599445.1 uncultured Planctomycetaceae bacterium
GTCCTGCTCGCAGAAGACGGACGGATCGCGGCGGTGAATACGGTGGAGTATCCGACCTCCTACCCTCACCCCGGCTGCGCTGAACAGGATCCGCAGGACTGGTACTCGGCAACGTGCCGAACGATCGGCGAGCTGCTTGAAAAATCAGGAGTGGATGCTTCCGAGATCGCCGCAGTCGCTCTGGATGCCGCGACGCACACGGCAGTCCTGACGGATGAGGATTTCCGGGTCCTTCGTCCGGCGATTTACTGGACGGATTCACGCAGTATACGGGAAGTGCGTTTTTTGCGGGAAAAGTACCTGGACGTCATTGAGCGCGAAGTACTCCATCAGCCCGACACGATCTGGACGCTCCCCCAACTGCTCTGGATCCGCGAAAATGAGCCGGAGATCTGGAAAAAGACGCGCCGGATCCTTTTCGCGAAGGACTTCGTTCGGCATCAGCTGACCGGAGACCACGTGACCGACGTGATCGAGGCGCAGGGGTCGATGTTTTTTGACTCCTCGCGGATGGATTGGTCCGAAACGCTCTGTGGACTTCTGGAATTTCCGACGGACGGCGGGATCCTTCCGAAGCTGGTCCAGCCCTCCGACATTGCGGGCGAGATCACGCCGAAGGCTGCGGAAGAGACGGGACTGCGGGCGGGAACGCCAGTGCTTTGCGGGACGACGGACACGGTGATGGAAGTATTCGCGTCCGGAGCAGTCTCGCCGGGACAAATGACCATCAAGCTGGCGACCGCGGGCCGGATCTGTGTCGTGACGGACCGCGCGTACCCAAGCCGCCATTTGATCAACTACTCGCACATCGTGCCGGGGCTTTGGTATCCTGGGACCGCGACGAAATCGTGTGCTGCATCGTTTCGGTGGTTTCGGGACGCTTTTGGCGGAAATTTTCAGGAACTCGCCGACGCTGCCTCCCGGATCCCGGCCGGATGTGAGGGACTCGTTTACCATCCGTACCTGAACGGGGAACTGACTCCGTACGCCGACCCAAAACTGTGCGGGAGTTTCGTCGGCATTCGAGCCGGGCACACGAAAGCACACTTCACGCGGGCGGTTTTTGAGGGCGTCGCTTTCTCGATGCTGGACTGCCGACGTGCGCTTGAGGAGATCCGGATCCCTCACGAAGAGACGGCCGTCGCGATCGGCGGGGGGGCGCAGAGTCCCCTTTGGCGGCAGATCCTTGCGGATGTGCTCGGCATAACGCTCATTCGGAAGGAAAATACGGACTCGTCGCTGGGGTCTGCGATGCTCGCAGGAACGGCCGCCGGGCTTTTCCCGTCTCTGGAGGAGGCACTGAACGTCTGCACGAAAGAGGTTTCCCGTACGGTACCGGATCCCGAGCGGACGGAGCAGTACGCAGAACTTTTCCGTCGGTACAAAACGGTCCAGGCCGCTCTGGAACCGATCTATCATGGGAAGTTTTAAGCCGTGTCGAAAAGCACCTGATGCGGAGGAAAAGACGGCAAAGAAAAAGGAGGACGCTGAAATGCGGATCATCGTCTGCACGAAATTCATTCAGGGAGAGCTGAATCCATTTGACGCGTCGGCTTTGGAGTGTGCGCTGGAATTGGCGGAATCGCTAAAAAAAACGGAGACGCCGGGGACAGGCGTACCGGGAACGTCGGAAAGTTCGGAAAATCCGAAAAATGCCGAGGCCGTCGCGGAGATCTTCATCCTCGGCATGGGGCCGTTGACGTGGACGGAGCCGATGCGGAAACTCACGCGGCTTGGAAATTCCGTGAAATTGCGAGCCGTTCTGCTTTCCGATGCGGACTTTGCCGGGAGCGATACGCTGGCGACGAGCCGGATCCTGACGGCGGCAGTCCGGAAGATCGAAGAAGAGTACGGGCAGGCAGACTGGATCTTCTGCGGGCGTCAGACCATCGACGGCGACACGGCGCAGGTCGGACCGGAACTGGCGGCACTTCTGAAGATCGGGCTGGCGGTGAACTGCCTGGAATTTCCCTCCGGAACCGGGACGCAAACGCTGCGGACCCGCACCGGCTCGGAAATCGTGCAGGCTCCGGCAGTCCTGACGCTGGAACGGATCCGCGAACTACGCTTTCCATCGCTTCGCTCCCGTGCGGGGGAGGTGGAGGTCCTCTCGCGTATGGAATTGGGCATTCCGGCGGAATTCTGCGGAACGGCCGGCTCACCAACGCGCGTACTTCAAACGTTTACGGTAGAATGCGGACGGCGGAAGTGCCGCTGGATCCAGCTGGAGGAACTTTTGCCGCTTTTGGAGATGCTCCGAAATCAGCCCGCCCGTCTGGAACGCCAAATTTCAGGATCCTGTATGGCGGAAATGGCTGATGGCACGGGATCGGAGAGGCTCAACGGTACGGGAGCAGCCAACGGTACGGAACGCAGGCAAACGAACAGCATGTCTGGGCCGAAACTGCCGAAGGTTTTTGCCGTTGGGCATGAAGTCGAATCGGCAGCCCGAGAGATCGCGGAGGACGTCGTTTTCGTGGAGAAGACCGCCCCACACACGATCGCCGAGGCCGTTCGGGAGGCGGATGCCGTCCTCTGGAACGCGGATCTCTGGGGACGAAAAACGGCTCCGCAGACAGCGGTACTGCTCGGAACGGGGCTTTGCGCGGACTGTACGGAACTGGAAACGGACGGCGAAACGCTTTTCTTTTACCGGCCGGCAAGAAGTGGAGACATCCTGGCGAAGATCGCGTGCAGAACGCGTCCACAGATGGGTACCGTCCGGACGGTCGACGCCGACTCCGGAGACCTGGTCCTCGCAGGAGGACGCGGGATCGCTGGGAACTGGGAGACGCTGAAAAAACTGGCGGAAAAATGGAACGCACAGCCGGCGGCCTCCCGTGCGCTGGTCGATTCCGACGGCGTCCCGTACGAGTACCAGATTGGATTGACCGGCCGGAGCGTTTCACCAAAAATCTATGTCGCGGTCGGGATCTCTGGTGCCGTACAGCACACGTGCGCCATTGAGAGTGCCGACGTCATCCTCGCGGTCAACCCGGACCGAAACGCTCGGATCTTTGAGTTCGCGGACTACGGGATCGCGGCACGTGCCGAAGATTTTTGGAATTTTGCGGAAAAATTGCGGGATCCAGACCGTTGACGCCGTCAGTCTCAACCAACTCAACCAATCGAATCCAACCTGACCCACCCATCAACCATTCATTCAAGGAGACGTTCATGAGTACTTCATCCATCGACCCGAATCAGAGCCAGGGGAAGCGTACCGTCATGTCCGACCAAGCGTACGGTACCCTGCTCTGCATTCTTTCGGACACGCTCTTCAGTGTGGTCTACATTTTCGTGCAGTTCATCAATCGCGGATGGTTTCTCGACGGCGGAACGTTTGCTCCGGCCTGGCGCGGAGACTGGATCCTCTGCTTCAAAGAGTGGATCGCCGCCATGTTCGCCATTCCGATCTTCATTTACCTGTGGCGCACAGGAAAAACGTCCATTCCGGGCATCAAAGTCATTCTCGGCCTGATCGTGGCTGCGTTTTTCTGCGAGTACATCGGCATTGGCCACCATGTCCTCGCGAATGATCTGATCGGCATGGCTCTCGGTCTGCCCGTCATCCGAACCATCACGATTTTGGGATGCGCCATTTTCGGAGCCATTCTGCTTCGCGAAAAGGTCACGCCGCTGAAATTCGGGATGATTTGCGTACTGATCGCGGCCGTCTCGCTTTTCGGATTCAGCAATTCGCTCGCAAAAAAGGCAAAAGAAGTTCCAGCTGCCGTTCCTGCCGTAGAAGCCAGTGCGGAACCCGATGCCGTTCCTACCGTGGAAGTCAGTACGGCCCCCGATGCCGTTCCTGCCGAGAAAACCAGTGTGGAACCCGATGCCGCTCTGCCTGCTGGGTCCGATGCCGAATCAGAAGAAATGATCTCCGGAGTCCAGTATGGAAGTTTCACGGTCCCGCTTGATGCCCGGACATTTGGTTTTCTCTGTGCGTTCATTACGGGGATGGGGTACGCGATCTACACGCTGATCCTGCGTGCAGTCATGAAAAAACCGGAGCTGAAAGAAGGCGAGGAAGCTCCCAAACCCGTCTCTGCGTACTTCGTCGTGTCGATGGTCTTTGGATTCGGCGGTCTTTTCGGTTTCATCGCGATGCTGAGCAAGATGCAGGCAGCCGGAACTCCGCTCTCGGCTCTCTGCACGGAAGTTCCGACGGCGTGCTGGCTGAGTATTTTGGCGGCGGGGATCCTGACGTTTTTCGCATTCTACCTCAAAAACCTCTCCTACCGCTACGCTTCCGCGTCGAAAGCAGCCGCAATGTCCGTCCTTCAGGTCCTCCTGAATATTTTCGCCGGGATGCTCATTTTCAGCGAGCCGACCAATCCCGTTTTCTGGGCAGGTGCCCTCCTGACGGTCCTGGGGATCATCCTCGCAAGCCAGACTTCCTGAATGCGCTTCCGCGCCAGTGAGGTTCATGCCATTCCATCTTCGAAGACGGTGGAAGGGATTCGTGCCATTTTTGGTGTACTCAAGGTTTCCGGACGTCCGCCCATCCATCCCGTCCCGCTGTGCTCGCCACCCATCCAATGAAGGGGAATTTGAGTGTACGTCCGCGCCAGCGACCAACGGGAACGGGTTCGTCCGACCGCAGATTTCAGGTGAAATTTCCTTCGCGCAGGTAGGGACGCAGAGCTTCAAAGCGGGATTCGATCTCGGCGACGGCGTCGTCGGTGAGTCTCATTTCCCGAAGGATCGGTTTCTCCGGGATCGCGTTTTTCGGACCGTATTCCCGGGAGATCATGTTCTTGAAGACGCCGCGCTTCATCCAGACGTAAAGATGGAATCCGCGGAGCTGATTACACGGGATGGTCTCCTTGAGGTTCAGCATCATGAGCAGGCGGCTGAAAGCGTTAGCGGCCTTCACGCGGTTTTCCCGTTCCATGAAGTCCCAGATCTGCGTGAGCAGGTCGGCGTAGACGGCACGTTCGGTGATCAGACCTTCGGTTCCGAGGCGGGATTGATGGAGCCACGCAAAACCGCCCCATGCACTGAAGACGGTCTTGATGGCAGGCTTGGCCTCGATGAGAAGTTTCATTCTCTGCCAGGTATTCGCTGCTTCTTCTTTGACGTAGCCGAACCACGGGGATTCTTTCGCCAGATCGATGAGGAGTTCCACAGATGGCGCAGGTCCTCGGTACGTTGTGCCGCCCGTTGTCTGAAGGATGACCGGCCGGTTGGTGATTTTCGCCAGTGCACGCCAGTACTCCCGCATATCTTCCTGCGTCTTTCCGTCATCCGGTGGTCTGGAAATGATGCACGAAACGTCCAGTTTCTCGGCATGACGTGCGTATATGAGCATTTCCTCAGTATTTCGGCCCTGAACGCCGAGGCATAGTGCGGACTTGCGTCCTTTCATGGTGTCGGCGAGTACTTCCATCCCCTCGAGCTTTTCTTCCATCGTGAGCAGATCCAGACTGTCGCCGGATTGCGGCCAGATCATCCCGGGACTTCCGCACCAGTCCACGAACTTCGCCGAGCGTGCGAGAACGTCAAAGTCGACCGAG
The DNA here is from genome assembly GCA_964599445.1 of uncultured Planctomycetaceae bacterium. Classification (GTDB taxonomy): domain Bacteria; phylum Planctomycetota; class Planctomycetia; order Pirellulales; family Thermoguttaceae; genus RGIG3701. Next base: position 5,523 of record CAZRGJ010000157.1, read on the forward strand.
CCGTCTTCTCTGTACGGTGTCGAAAGGATCGGAAACGGGCCGCGGACGCGGGGATCACCGTAGATCGGTCGGCCGACTGGATTGGTGTTCGGAGTGGAAGCAAGAGTCTGTGCAGAAGCGGACTGCGAAACGTCCTGAGCCATAGCAAAATGAGCTTTTGGGAAAACGGACGCAGCTGCGGCACTCACCGCACCGGCCGTCATGGTGCCGAGAAGATCTCGCCGGGAAAATCTCTTTTTCATGCTTTTCCTTTCAGAATAGAGGCGGGAAACTGGAACTGAAACCCTATTTTATCTGCGGAGGATCCGTCTGTCAAGGGTTTTCCTTCAGGGATGGCGGAATTTTTTCCGAAAAAGAGAAAGAGGATCAAAAGAAAGGGGAACGAAATGATCGTCATTGGGATCGACCCGGGAATCAACGTAACGGGGTATGCTGTGATCGAAAAAAAGGAAGCGTCAAACCGGCTCCTGCTGCGTGAAGGGGGCGTCATCCGCGGAAAAGGATTCCGGACCCTCCCAGAACGTATTCATGAGATCTACCGAAATCTGAAGGACGTCCTTGACGAATGGAAACCGGATGCGATGTCTCTCGAAGAAGTCTACTCGCACTACGAGCGGCCGAAGACAGCAATCATCATGGGACACGTGCGCGGCGTGATCTGCCTCGCTGCAGCGGAACGCGGGATCCCGGTCTTCAGCTATTCAGCGACGACGGTAAAGAAAACACTCACTGGAAGCGGACGTGCACCAAAGGACCAGATGCAGCGTGCCATCCAGCTTGAATTCCGGCTCCCGACCCTCCCACAACCGCCGGACCTCGCAGACGCACTCGCGATCGCAATGTGCCATGGATTTCATGCCGAAACCCTTTAAACGCGCTTCCGCGCCAGGGCGTAGAAACCGCGGCTCGTTGGCCGCTCCGTTTTTAGAGTGCGCTCCGCGCTTCTTGAACGCGCTTCCGCGCCAGGGCGTAGAAACCGCGGCTCGCTGGCCGCTCCGTTTTTAGAGTGCGCTCCGCGCTTCTTGAACGCGCTTCCGCGCCA